>JAJRWH010000080.1 GCA_024276935.1 Deltaproteobacteria bacterium | reverse complement strand
TTGAAGCAGGGCACTCCGGTCTCCCGCAAGATGCTGACAATCAATCTGCTGACAATGCAGTTTGACGAAATCCCCCTGCCCTGACAGCAATCACTCTGGTCTGTTTTGCGGGCCGGTCTCACCCCTGAAAAACAGACCTTTCCGTCTTTTTGTTTGACATCCATACCGATCCATTGATAATTCTGTGTCATGCGTTATGTAGCTATGTATATAGCGCATAATAACCCCGGAGAAGATGATGGCAAAGAAACCGGTATCGAATGTCGAATTCACCGCTCCTTTATGGCTCAACAAAAACCGCAAGGCGTTTCTCAAGAGTCGGCGGATAGAACTGCTGGAAAAAATCGCAGAGCTGGGTTCCATATCAAAGGCCGCCAAGGCCGCAGGCATGAGCTACAAAGGGGCCTGGGATGCGGTCAACAGCATGAACAATCTGGCCGACAAGCCACTGACGCGCAACAAAACCGGGGGCTGCAATGGCGGGGGGACTTTTTTGACCGAAGAAGGTCGCAACCTGATTCGCATGTTCCGGATGGTCGAATCTGAACAGAGTAAGACCCTGCACAATATTGAAAAAAAGGCCAACGATCTGGATCGCGCCTTCAATTTGATGCGCCGAATTTCGATGCGGATCAGTGCCAAGAATGTTTTTTTTGGCCTTGTCAGTCGCATCCAGGTTGACAATTTTCTTGCCGAAGTCTGTCTGGACCTCAAGTCAGGGTGCCAGATCTCTTCTGTCATCACTGCCGAAAGCGTCGAAACCCTCGGCCTGGCCGTCGGTGAAACCGCCTACGCGGTCATCAAGGCCTCTTCGGTTATGGTTTCAAGCGACCTCGGCGAAACACGCCTGAGTGCCAGCAACCTGCTGCATGGCAAAGTAGTCAGTCTCCGCACCGATGCGGTTATGGGGCAGATCATCCTTGATATTGGCGAAGGAGACACCCTCTCCGCCACCATAACGGCTGATGGCGCGGGCCATCTGGGAATCCGCGAAGGCGACAAGGCCTGCGCAGTCATTGACGCCTCAAATGTCATTATTGGCATCGAATGACAGCTTATGTGGAGCGAAAACATAAATTCCGCGCCTGAAAATTCTGGCGCAAAATTAAATTCAATTTGTTCCGGGAGAAAAACCATGCTTCAGTCTTTATTTCTTGTCCCCCTGTTCTTTCTTTTGGCGACACCAGTCTTTGCTACCGAACACCTGCGTCTGGCAACAACAACCTCAACCGAAAACTCAGGTCTGCTCGCCGAACTTTTGCCGCCGTTTGAAAAAGCGAACGATTGTCATATCGATGTCATTGCGGTGGGGACCGGCAAAGCGCTTAAATTGGGCCAGACCGGTGATGTGGATGTTGTTCTGGTTCATGCCCGCACCAGGGAAGACAAGTTTGTTGCCGCCGGATACGGTGTCGACCGACGCGATGTCATGTACAACGATTTTGTCATTCTCGGCCCAGCCAATGACCCGGCCGGAATCAAAGGAACCAGCGATGCCGTTTCGGCGATGAAAAAAATTGCCGGGGTAAAAGCAACCTTTGTCTCACGCGGTGATGATTCAGGAACCAACACCCGCGAAAAACAGCTTTGGCAGGCCGCTAATATTTCACCCGCGGGCAGCTGGTACCTTGAAGCAGGACGTGGCATGGGCGAGGTTTTGACCATGGCCGACGAACGTCGCGGCTATACCCTCAGTGATCGTGGGACCTACCTGGCCTTCCGCGACAAAATTGAACTGAACGTCATGACCGAAGGGGACAAACAGTTGTTCAACCCCTACGGGGTGATTATGGTCAATCCGACCAGACACCCCCACGTCAAGGTCAAGCTGGCACAAAAATTTCTTGATTTCCTGGTCTCAGATCAGGCAAAAAAGCTGATCACCGGATATCGCCGGGGCGGAGAACAACTCTTTTACGTCGCCAACTGAACAGGAGACAGGCGTGGGATATCTGCTCGATTCTCTCAGTACTGCACTCGGCATGATCGGGCATTTCAACCAGGAGGTGCTGACCGCCGTCGGCACCTCCCTGTACACCTCGCTGGTCGCAACCCTTTTTTCAACAATCATTGGTGTCCCCTTCGGAGCCTATATCGGGCTGAAAAAATTTAGCGGCAGACGGGCAATTCTCACACTGCTCAATACCCTGATGGCACTGCCTACGGTCGTAATCGGTCTGGTTCTTTTTGGTCTTTTCAGCCGCCAGGGTCCGCTGGGGCCCCTGGGCCTGCTGTTCACGCCCTGGGCCATGATTGCCGGACAGACTGTTCTGGCGACACCCATTATTGCCAACTTTGTCCTGGCCGCGGTTAATGGCTCTGACCAGCGCATCATGAACACGGCCCTGACCCTGGGAGCCAGCCATTTTCAGGCCGGTGTCCAATTGCTCAAGGAAATTCGCTTCGGGGTGATGGCCGCGGTTATTGCCGGGTTTGGTCGTGTCATCGGCGAGGTGGGAGTTGCCATGATGCTGGGAGGAAATATTCGCGGAGTTACACGCACCATGACCACCGCAATCGCTCTGGAAACCAGCAAGGGAGAATTTGCCTTTGGCCTGTCATTGGGGATTGTCCTTTTAAGTGTCGCGCTTATTGTCAATCTGTTTCTGAACATTCTGCAACAAAGGTAAGCGGATGAAACCGGCTATTTCCATCAGAAATCTTCTGCTGACCCAGGGTGATTTCAACCTGGCCATCGCCAAACTTGACCTGCTGCCACACCGGATCTATGCCCTGACAGGTGCAAACGGGGCCGGAAAAAGTACCCTGCTCAAAACCATCGCCCTGTTGACTCTTCCACAAAAAGGAACCATCAGTTTTCCCCGTACAAAAGCGACCAGTCTCAGCCAGCAAAGACAAATTGTCACCCTGGTAGAACAGACCCCTTACCTGCTGAGCGGATCTGTCTATGACAATCTGGCCTTTGGCCTGAAATTGCGCCAGATTCGTGGTCAGGAGCAACAAAAACGGATTGATCATGCCCTGGCAAGGGTTGGCCTTGACGGTTTCAAGTTTCGTAAGGCCAGCGAACTTTCCGGCGGAGAAATCCAGCGGGTCGCGCTGGCCCGAGCCCTGGTTCTGACCCCGCAGATTCTGCTTCTGGACGAGCCAACCTCCAATATCGACAGTGCAAGCCTTGAGGCATTTGAAGCTCTGCTCGGCAGCTTGCCGGATGATGGCATGACCGTTCTGTTTTCTACCCACGATCTGACTCAGCCTGAACGTCTGGGTGGAGAGATATTGCTCATCGAAAAGGGACGCCTCATCAACTGATTTTCCCAACGGTCGATGGCCTCCTGCTGTCACAATGACTTGAATTGTGATAAAGTCAGTTATCTTTAGCCGCTGCAAATGATCCCAAACGACAGGAACACAACAATGAAACGATTTCGACTCAGCCTTTTGGCTCCACTGCTCACGGTTATTATCCTTCTGTGCTTTTCTTCCGGGGCCTGGTCTGCAACAAAAGAATCGCACAAAACCAAAAGCAAGCTACCTTCTGGCACACTGACTGCTTCTCAGATCAAGCATCTTTTTAGTGGCAAAACAGTCGTCGCAAATGTTGCCGGCAAAAAAACACCCTCGATTTTCTATTTTTCGCCCAAGGGAAAAGTCTGGCGCGTTCGAAAAGGATGGCAAAAGGTCGGGCACTGGAAAACACGTAAAGACGGACGTCTTTGCGTCAAATACAAAGGGGCGCAACGAGACTGCCGGATCATCATCAAAAAGGGAAATGCCTATCAGCAGTATGCCGTCAAAAAAAGCGGCAATCACCGCCTGGAGCTGACCTACACCCGTTTTCTGGATGGCAATCAATTGACCCGTTTGTCCAAAAAACCGATTCTGCCCGTTGGCACCCTGAGAGCCAAAGAGGTTGTCAAACTGTTTTCCGGACAAACAGTTGAATCGGTCACGGCCCGCAAGGGGCGCATCAGTCACTCTTACTACAACCCGGACGGCACCCTGGAACAGTCACGAAACGGGGTCAAAAGGTCTGGTAAGTGGCGGGTCAAGAAAAACGGTCGGATCTGCCTGCAATTTTCCGGACTCAAAGAAAAATGCCGGATTATTGTTAAAGAAGATGGTCAGATCAAAAAGTACATTGTCAAGAAAAATGGCCGCCACCAGCACAGCGTCTCCTATCGAAATTTTACTCCGGGACGACACCTTTGAGCTGAATTCCCTCCCTCTGGGTTAGCGAAGAGGGAGGGAACTACAAACATTCAAACAGAAAATCGAAGATCTGCTCGCTGAAAGGGGGATGCCCCAGATAGCTCCGGTATGCATGGCTGGCGTTAGGAACCGTTTCCAGCCGGAAATCGGCAGCAATATCGTAAGATCGCGCCAGGTTGCGATTGGCGCTAACCCACCGTTCGGCCCGTTCGACCCGGTTCAACCCCTGAAATGAATCGATTTCACGAGCCTTGTTGAGATCCTTGTCACGCAGGGCGTCTTCTTCGCCAACCATGACCAGGGTCGGAATCTGTAAAAACTTTCCCAATGAAAATGTCAGTTGAGGCCAGTCCTGGGTCGATTTCAGACCAAAGGGATATTTACGGTCCGGGTCGGGAAAGGTATACCAGCCAGGAGCCGCCAACACCATTTTGGCCACCCGTTTGGGGTAGAACATCGCATAGCGATGGACAAACTGCCCACCACCGGAAAAACCGAACATCCGCATCGGTGCAGGCGCAATCCCCAACCATTCATGGACATCCTGCAAAACATGTTCAAACGCCATGTCGGCCCGTTCCAGCTGAGCCGAAGTTCCCAGGCGCTGGTAACGCGGAAAATCTTCTTCGGGAAAAAGGGGCGCCACCATAATGGTGCCATGCCGCTCAGCCTGTGAGATGAATCCCTCGACATGCTCTTCGGCATTGCGCGAAATACCATGAATCGTATAGAAAATCTTGTGATCCCCCTGATAGCTTTCGGGAACATACACAAAATAGTTCATCTGCGACATCCCCGTGAGCGTGCGTTGGTGAATTATTCCTGGTTGTAATGGCTTCGTCATAAATAACCCTTATGGAAATCTTTTACCGATTCTGAAAACTGGCTTCAATCGCCAGCTGCGCATCACTTTTCTGGACAATTTTCACCTGCCCGGCATCCAGTTGCCAAAAACAGTCTGCCAACATCAAACGTTCTTTAAAACGACTGACCATCAGCACAGTCCCGTTGAAATGCCGGACAACATCCTCAAAAACCTTGACGGCCTGCGAATCGAGGCTGGCGTCGATTTCATCGACAATCAATATGGCAGGCTGCCCCAGCAGGGCACGGGCCAATGCCAGCCTGTGCCGCTGACCAAGCGAAAGATTGTTGCCAGATTCCTTGACCCGAAAGTCCTCCCCGCCCGGCAACTGCTGCAACAGATCATCAATTTTGCAAAGTTGACAGACCCGCGCCAGCTCTTCGGCTGAGGCATCGGGACAACGATAACGTAAATTGTAGCGAATTGACCCTCTGAGCAAAGGCAAATCAGGGCTGACAATCCCGATTGCCGACCGCACCGAATCCAGGTTGCACTGGCGAATATCCTGACCGTCTATCAAAACCTTGCCCTGATCAGGATCAACCAGACGGGCAATAACCTGCAACAGGGTCGATTTACCTGCCCCGTTGTCGCCGATAATGGCGAGCCGTGCTCCACCGGGGATCACGCCTGATACATTGTCCAGAATTCCATCCACCCGGATCTGCTGCAGTTCAATCTCGGCCTTGCTGATCTGCAAGGCAGGCAAACTCGCAGAACGTCCTCTTAATCTGCGGGTCTGCATAAACTCAAGAATCTTCTGTCTTGAAACCCGGTAGGCCTGCAGATGTTCGTGAATCCGCCCCAGGTCACGGAAAGCTCGCGACAAAAAACCGACCACTGCCATCGCCGCAACGACATTTCCTGCGGTGGTCAGATTTCGAAAAACTTCCAGAGCGCCCAAAGAAAGAATCGCGGCAATCGACAACGCGGTTGCGCCATCATTGACGATTTTCATCCCCGCCGAAGCACTGGCACGCTCTATCATGGCGTCGCTTAAACGTTGACTTTGCTTGCGAAAACGACGCCTTTCGCGACGACGCTGGTTGAAGGCCTGAATAACAATATAGGATCTGATTTTTTCATTGATATTCCCTGCCAGGTTTCCTCGTCGGCGCCGGGCCTCGATAATCACCTGGTGCAGAGCTGGCCCCATCCTGATATTCCAGGCCAAGCCCAGAGACAAAATAATGATGGCGCAAAGGGCCAGATAGGTATCAAGATAGGCCAGAACACTGATTGAAATAAGTGTCACAATCACCGAAACGACAATCCGGGCCAGCCCCAGACTGACCCAACGACGAATTGCCGAGAGATCACTGACAAAACGCAGCATCGACGATCCGGTACTGCGATTGCTGAATGCCCGGGGCGAAAAGCGGCTCATGTGATCAAAAACCAGCAAGCGAACCTGGTGGATATAGGCCTGCCCCAAACGTTCGGCATCAACCCGTTCAGTATAACGAAGCCAGGCCGCAAAGCCGGTACAGCCCATCAGCCCCAAGGCAAAAAAAGCGACCTCCCAAACCTGGGAGGGATCAAACAGATGAACTTCAGGATCATCAAACTCGGGATTCAGCAGAACATTGAATGCGTAACGAACCAGCAGCATCGACCCGATGATGGTGGCCGCCTGCAAGGTTCCATTGGCAATCAAACGCACCAGCAACCTGCGCCTGTCCGCAGAAAAGATAGTCGGCAGTTGCCTCATTCCTGCTCCCTGGCAACCGATTCCTGCTGTTTTTTACGCCTGAATTCAAGGCAGTTGTAAAGATAACTCGACACGCTGGGACGAGCCAGAGACCCGGTATGATAGACAGGCAGGCCACAGATATCCTCGGCTTCCCGACGGGCCAGAGGGGAGGATGTCAAAAGCCCGGTGATGGCAAATACCGGCAACTGACGGGCACTCAACCATGAAACTCCGGCTTGGGCTCCCAGGGCATCATTGGCCGCAAACAGAACACCATCAACCCAGTTGGTAAAGGACGGGGTTGAAAACAGATGAGCGGTTTCTCGTTGCAGCAGACCATCAGCCACTTCGACAATGATGACTTCAGGCCGCGCCAATGCCATGTGGGCACCAAGCGTTGTCGCAATATCCTGCAGGGCATCCCGGTTCACCCGGTAGGTTGAAACATATCCGGCGTCAACAAAATCGAATACCGGGCTGGCCCCGGCATCAACCAGCGCCCGATAATCGGCTCCGGCCCCGGTGCCGGTAAACTTGGCGGCAGCAACCTTGATTCCCTGGCGGACAAAACCCTTGACCAGGTTGGCACAGGCCGTCGTTTTTCCTGAGTTCATTGAGGTTCCGGCCACAACCAGTAC
>JAJRWH010000079.1 GCA_024276935.1 Deltaproteobacteria bacterium | reverse complement strand
TTGATACTGGAATGGAAGAACACCTTGTGCCATAATTGTTTCACCTCGTTGGTGATAGTTGCCTTGTTCGCACAAGCATTCTATCTCCCCAGTTTTACTGGGATCAACGAGGTTCTTTATTTTTTAGCTGGTGGATCTGGGGTTGTTCAGCGAGAGTGTTTCAGGCAAAGAATGCCGCCAGGACCAGCAATAATCCTCCCGCAGTAACCAGAAGAATTTCGCGGCTTCGATAAGGGACCATCAGCATACCGCTGATGGTAACCAGAAGGATTGCCAGGGCCGTAGCATCTGCCATGAGTAGCCAGCCATTACTGGTTTTAAAGGCTTTGTGCAAGCGATTCAACCAGAACCAGGGCTGTTGGGGGAACTTGTCGACCTTTTCCATCGTTCCCTGCTGCGGATCGATAATGTAGGTTGTTGTGCCGTGGGAACCGTAGAGAAACTCGATGGTCTTGCCCTTGCGAATACGAATAACCGTCGGGTCATCGTTGCGCTGAATCTGCTTTTTGTACGTGTCGATAAACGCGCGCAATATTGCAGGATCAGAGATCGGAACCTGTGAAACAACCCTCTCGCGAAAAAGAAAGTAATTAAAAAAGCTGCGATGATTCAGCAGCAGCCCGGTTACAGCGTAGAAAATGATAACAGCGGCCAGCAACAAACCGCAGATTCGGTGAATTTTTCGCATGGCAAGAGCCCCTCTTTCAGCCAAAGAAAGCACAGTCCACATGACTCATTATTATTTCACAACGAACAAACGGGACCCTGGCTGTTGGCGGTATGCTACCTGTCCGGTGTTTTTTTACCGCCGGACAGGTGAATGACAAGCAGAAGTCTTTCAGAACGATTGATCTATTTGAGAACCATCCCGGCATCTGCGGCAGCGTCTGCCGTATGCTGAACATAGATATCTGCGACGCGATCATTTTCTCCCATGCCGTGCAGATAGGGGATAACCTCAATCCCTGCGGCCTCAAAAACAGACTTCCATGACTCTTTTTCAGGGCCAGCCATATCGTTGGTGGCATGATCGCCAGCAACGATCATAAATGCCCGAATAACAACTTTTTTCACCTTCTTTTTCTTCAGAGTTTCCAGTACCTGATCCAGGGCCGGATAGCCCTCGACCGTTCCGATAACTGTTGTGACATCGGGATAGGCACGGTTCATTTCATGTTCAAATTGCAGGTAGGAACCGCCCGAAGGAAAGTGATCGTTACCGTGACCCATATAAACGAGTGCCGCATCATTTTTTCTTGCTCGATCTGCATCTTCCTGCATGGCTTCAACGGCTGTTTTGATATCTTCGCCATAGGGGTGTTTGATCCCGAACGTTCCCAGCATGGGGCGACCGATGACCAGTTTGTTGAAAGGCTTGAATTTGGTTTTGATGGTGTCGATTGAGGCCAGAGCATTGACATAGGCGGTCAGGTCGAGAAACTCTTCGGCTGGTGCGATGTGGGTGGGTTGGACCACCAGGGTGTCATAACCATCATCCTGAAAGTTGGCGATGGTTGCCAATGGCCCCTGGACATGCAGGATCTCGGCGGGGATTTCAGGATGCGCCTTGATGTAGGCAGGATCAGCCGCCCGTTTTTGCCAGATTTTGCGGATAATGTTCGAAGTGAAGGCAAAGCGTACCGGGGTCTCAGGGTAGGCTTTTTTCATTTTGTCCCTGATGTTGAGCAGCCCCTGAAGCGCAGGTTCTACCGTTGTACCGAACATTGCCAGAACAATTCCGTTTTTATGCACCACTTTGTACTCCCCGGCCCAGGTTAATTGAGCGGATAACAGACAGGCAAGAACCACCGTAAGAACAACTGACTTTTTCATAAACTCCTCCGTTGCTTACGGCCCGGAATAGAAAAATCCCGGACCAATTACAATAATTGATCCAGGATTTCCCTAGTATATCCCAGAATCTCTCTATCGTTTATGCCTTGAGCCACAGGACATAAACATCTTTTTCAGGCAGGTCTTCTGACTTCCGGATCATTCTACAAGTCGCGCCTTCCCGATTGCTGATGCAAACAGTGGCTTTTTGCGACCTTCGTCCCCGGTTACAGCGGCGGGCCCGTTCCGGATTTACACCGGATTCCCTTTTCATCCACAAATTGCGGACACCTGAAAATACTGCCAAACACTCTATATATATTGGTGGGTTAAGTCAAGAAATTGTCCAAAACCCGCGTGCAGACCTTGGCAAAAAAAGACCCTATTTGTGGTAACGCGAAATGATTTTGCGGAGTTCACCCGAATCTTTCAGTTGATTCAGAGCTTCTTGAAGCTGGCTGACGATCTGATCATCAATCTTTTTATTCAGAGCGTAGTAGTAGTCTGCCTGTTGCAAGGTATAAACAATCTGGAAGTCATTGATGTCGAGACCAAGACTTTGCAGATTCCAGTGGGTGACCAGCTTGCCGTAGGCCAAAAGGTCGATCCGTTGGCGCTGAAGCATTTGGGCCAGATGAATTCCCTTGTTGTAACGATAGATCCGATCACGATCGACCCCCTGTTCACGTAAAAGCTGCTCACCGACATCATCCAGCACTGCTCCAACGCGCAATTTCAGACGATTGATATCGGTCAGTTTTTTAAGGTCGAGCTGTTGATCCTTGCGAGCAAAAAGAACAATTTCCGAATGGACAATGGGTCCAACCCACTTGAAAAGCTGTTCTCGTGCCTTGGTTCGGGTGGTTGAAAAAAGGACGGTATTCTGATTGTGCAATGCCAGATTGTAACCCTGAGCCCAGGGCAGCAGGCCGATATCGGCCCGGGTATGTCTGGTCTGAAGTCGTTGAAGCATCGCGACCAGGGTGTCGGTAGCAATGCCGCGAAGTTCACCCTTGGTCGTAAAATTAAATGGCGGGTATTCTTCGGTAACAAAAACCAGGTCATCCAGGGACTGGGCAAACAGGTTTGGCGTGCTGAGGCTGAAGAGCAGAAGAATAAATAGGATTTTCATGGCGCACCCTGGCGAATTTAGAAACCTTGAAACCAGTATAACCGTCTCTTTCTCAGGTGCAAGCAGGGGCCTCAGCAGCCAGAGGTGAAATCGATATGGAGGGCGCAGGGAATAAAGGTATCGAGTTCCAGTTGGCGCTGACCGAGCCACAGGGTAGAAAAGGTTCCCAACAGATCGAATTCCTGACGGAAGGTTTCCCGAAACGGGTAGCGGAGTTCGGTCATTTTCAGGGGGTTGCTGTCAGTAAAATTAAGAGTGCAGAAGTCATCCGAGAAGGATTCTCCTGAGCCGTCGATATTTGGCAATCCGTGCAGGCGGCAGGTCATGGGACGCTGGGCATACACCAGGCAGGCTCCTTCTTCCGAGAGCAGCGGACAGGGGGTCTGGTCCTCTTCAGGCATCTGCTGCCAGTCATCATGGGGGAGGTTGTTGAGGATGTAGGGCGGCTGGAACTCGGGCCAGATCGATTGTAACTCGCGAATGCGCCTGCCGGATCTGGCCAGCACCTGCTTATGGGTTGCTGCACAAAGGCGAGTAAATCCTTCTTGCAGCAGGCGGGCATCAAGCAGGCTGATTTCGAACAAACCTCGGCAACAGGCAGAGCATCCCTGCTGGCAGGTGATCTGCTCACCTGCCAGCCTGATACAGTCAGAAAACCAGCGATCGAGATTTTGCAGCAGAGTCTGGTATTGCGCAACAACAGCCTGTACGGCTTCAGTGTTTTGTCCTGAGGGCATCAAAGGGCGACATGAAATTCACAGCCCGTACTCTTTTTCACGTCTTCAAGTGAACTGAAGGGTGAAATCTCGACCAGGGTCAGCCCCTTGTCGAGATCGACCTCGAAGACCCCTTTGTCGGTGACCAGCAGATCAACAACGCCCTTCCCGGTAACCGGCAGATCACATTCAGGTAAAATTTTCGGGCTGCCATCTCTGGCACAGTGATCCATCATGATGACAACTTTTTTGACGCCACTGACCAGGTCCATGGCCCCGCCGGGGCCCTTGATCATCTTGCCCGGGATCATCCAGTTGGCCAGATCTCCCTTGGCACTGACCTGCATTCCTCCCAGAACCGAAAGATCAACCTTGCCGCCACGAATCATGGCAAAGGATTCGGCTGAATCAAAAAAGGCGGCTCCGGGGATTGTCGTAATGGTTTGTTTGCCCGCATTGATCAGGTCGGCATCGACCTCATTTTCGGTTGGAAAAGGCCCAATACCGAGCAGACCATTTTCGGATTGAAGGATAATATTGACACCTTCAGGAATAAAGTTGGCGACCAGAGTCGGCATGCCGATCCCCAGATTGACATAGGCCCCGTCAGTCAGTTACTGAGAGACGCGTTTGGCCATCCATTCCCGTTCGGGCTTGATCCTGCTGTCGCCTGCGTTGCTGACCGCAAGGGTGCGTTGCTCGATAGGTTTCTCAAAACTGGCACCCAGCAGGATCCGATCAACGTAGATCCCCGGCAGGTGAATCTGGTCGGGATCAAGGCTGCCGGTTTCGACAATTTCTTCAACCTCGGCAATAGTTATTTTTCCGGCCTTGGCGCAGGCTGCGTTGAAATTACGTGCTGTTTTGCGAAAGATCAGATTGCCGGACTGGTCAGCTTTCCAGGCTTTAATAATTGCCAGATCAGCGGTCAGGCTGGTTTCCATAACATAGTCGGTCCCGTCAAAAGTTTGCACCGGCTTACCTTCAGCCAGACGGGTACCAAATCCGGTACGGGTGAAAAAGGCCGGGATGCCGGCCCCACCGGCGCGCAGCTTTTCGGCCAGGGTTCCCTGAGGAGTCAGCTCAAGTTCGAGGTCGCCATCGAGAAACTGTTTCTCAAATGTTGCATTTTCACCAACATAGGAAGAGATCATCTTTTTGATCTGACGGGTTTGCAGCAGCAGGCCGAGGCCGAACTGATCGATTCCGGCATTATTGCTGATAACGGTCAGATTTTTTGCGCCACTGTCGCGCAGCGCAAGAATCAGATTTTCGGGGATTCCGCAGAGGCCAAAGCCGCCAGCGGCAACAGTCATATTGTCGTGGGTGAGATTTTTCAGAGCCTGTTCAGCATTGTCAAATACGGGTTTCATCTCGTGTCTCCACTCATTTGTTGGCTCAGGAGTCAGCTTGCCCGGCCAGGGCATTGGCGACCCGTGAACCTGAAGGACGTTGCAGAAAATCTGAAATATAGCGTCCGGCATCGATCAGGGCCTGAAGATCGACTCCGGTTTCAATTCCCAAACCTTTAAGCATGTAGAGCAGATCTTCACTGGCGACATTACCGGAGGCTCCCGGGGCAAAGGTACAGCCGCCAAGACCGGCAACCGAACTGTCAATAACCGCGATTCCCTGCTCCATAACCGCAAGAATATTGGCCAGCGCCTGACCATAGGTATCGTGAAAATGGACGGCCAGTCGTTCGCGCTGGACTTTCCGCGAGACGGCCTCAATCATGGCCTGGGCTTTGCCCGGAGTCCCGACGCCAATGGTATCACCAAGGGAGATTTCGTAACAGCCCAGTTCCATCATGCGTCCGGCAACCCAGGCAACCGACTCTGGATCGACCGCTCCCTCATAGGGACAGCCCAGGGCGCAGGAGACGTACCCGCGTACCCGCAGTCCCTGTTTACGTGCGGCGTCGCAGACTTCACCAAACCGATCAAAGCTGACCGCGATTGAACAATTGATGTTTTTGCGCGAAAAAGATTCCGAAGCGGCGCCAAAGACCGCCACCTCTTCAGCTCCAGCCGCAATGGCGGCCTGAAGACCCTGGAGGTTGGGCACCAAAACCGGATAACTGATTCCCGGACGACGTTTGATCCCCTGCATCACTTCGCTGCTGTCACCCATCTGTGGAATCCATTTGGGAGACACGAAACTTGCGCCCTCAATAGCAGCCAGTCCGGTTTCTGTGAGGCGGTTGATCAATTCGATTTTGATATCGGTCGGAACGACAACGGCTTCATTTTGCAGGCCGTCACGTGGTCCGACTTCAACCATTTTGATCCGTTTTGGCAGTCTCATTGTCAGTTCCCCTCATCGGTATCGAAGATCAACAGTGGTGCGCCATCATCGACCAGCGCACCTACCTGGTAATTTACCTGGGTGACAGTTCCGTCAGCCGGAGCCGAAATGGTATGTTCCATCTTCATGGCTTCAAGAATAACCAGGGGGGTGCCTCGTTTGACCTGAGCCCCATTTTCAACCAGGACGGCGACAATTTTACCCGGCATCGGCGCGGTGACTCCTCCGGCGGCATCTTCCTGACCGAAGGCATCGGCATAAGGATCGTGCAACAGAAGTTTATGGCTTTTGCCACCACAGAGAACAGTCAATTCCTGGCCCTGGTGAATCACTCTGGCATCCAGCTGCTGACCATCGATGGTTGCCAGAAGTCGTCCCTCGGAATTAAACCGGCCACAAACTTCGACAGTTTCGGTGGGCAACTCAAAAAGATAACCCTGGGGCCGGTAGTGGATCGTCACCCGAATGTCGGTTTCAGCGTCGCTAAAGTTGAGGACATGGTGATTGTCGCTGTTGAGGCGCCATCCGCAGGTTTGATGCCAGGGCGCATAGGGGTCTGAAGATGTGGCCGCGTTCCGGTGTGCTTCTGCCTCACGTTGTAACAGCAGGCTGAGACAAGCCAGAGTCAGCATCCTGGCAGAGATTGGAGCGGGCTCGGGAATCAACTCAGCCCGATGCTGTTCGATAAAACCGGTATCGAAAGATCCGTTGGCAAAGTCGTGCTGGCCGGCGACTGCGGCCAAAAAACCTACATTGGTGGTGACTCCCACAACTTCAACCTGCTCCAGGGCGCGTTGCAGCTTACGGAGTGCCGCAGAACGGTCGGCGGCCCAGACGATCAGTTTGGCGATCATCGGGTCATAATGAATACTGACCTCATCCCCCTGGCGAACGCCGGTATCGATCCGGACTTCGTCGGTTTCTGTCGGGAAAGTCAAATGTTGCAGGCGACCAATGGAAGGGAGAAAGTCGCATTGAGGATCTTCGGCGTAAATACGTGCCTCGATAGCATGGCCGTTGATACTCAACTCATCCTGACGGCAGGGTAATGCCTGCCCGCTGGCAACCTGTAGTTGCCAGTCGACCAGATCCTGGCCGGTGATCATCTCGGTGACCGGATGTTCCACCTGCAAGCGGGTATTCATCTCCATAAAATAGAAAGAACCGTCAGTATCCAGTAGAAATTCGACCGTTCCGGCACCAACATAGCCGATGGCTTTGGCGGCGGTAATCGCAGCGGCTCCCATGGTTTGACGTAAATCATCGCTCAGTCCCGGAGCGGGTGCTTCTTCGAGAACTTTCTGGTGCCGCCGCTGAACCGAGCAGTCCCGTTCAAACAGATGGAGGACATTTCCCTGATTGTCAGCAAAAACCTGAATCTCAACGTGACGAGGTTGCTCCAGATAGCGCTCAAGCAGCAGATGGTCATCACCAAAACTGGAAGCCGCTTCGCGTTTTGCGCCTTCAATGGCAGCATCCAGTTCTTCCAGGGTGCGAACGACACGCATCCCTTTTCCTCCGCCACCGGCACTTGCCTTGACCAGCAGGGGAAAACCGGTCTCTTGTGCCGCCTTACGCAGGGTTGCCAGATCCTGGGCTTCACCATGATAGCCGGGGACCAGAGGGACTCCCGCTTCCTGCATGATCTTTTTGGCGGCACTTTTTGAACCCATCGCCTGAATAGCTTCAACCGGCGGTCCAACGAAGACCAGTCCGGCAGTGGCACAGGCCTCAGCGAACTCGGCATTTTCAGCCAGAAATCCATAGCCGGGATGAATGGCTTCGGCCCCTGATTTTCGGGCAACTTCCAGCAGGGTTTCGGCTTGCAGATAGCTTTGTGCTGCCGGTGCCGGACCGATATGCCAGGCTTCATCAGCGAGGGCAACATGGCGGGCATCTGCGTCAGCGTCCGAATAGACCGCAATAGTTCGCAAGCCAAGTTTTCGGGCACTGCGGATGATACGACAAGCTATTTCACCGCGGTTGGCGATCAGTAGAGACTCAAACATATATCACCCTTTCGTCCAGTTTGGACGGCGTTTTTCGAGAAATGCAGCCAGACCCTCACGGCCTTCATCACTGGCTCGTGTTGTTGCAATTCGCTCAGCGGTCTCGGCAATCAATTCAGAATCCAGAGGATGGTTGGCAACATCGGCAACCAGCTTCTTGGCGGCTGCCATGGCCTGGGGACCGTTCTTCAACAGCAGACGAGACAGACGATCTGCTTCAGTGGTCAGCTCGTCCATCGCGACCAGTTCATGGACCAACCCCAGTTGTAACGCCCGTTCAACGCTGAAACGTTCGGCGCTGATGCAGTAACGCCGGGCGGCACGTGATCCGATCGCAGCGACAACATAGGGAGAGATAACCGCCGGAATCAGCCCCAGCTTGACCTCAGAGAGGCAGAAACTGGCCTTGGGTGTTGCCAGCACCAGATCACAGGCCGCCACCAGACCGACGCCACCACCGTAAGCAGCTCCCTGTACCAGGGCAATCGTCGGTTTTGGCAGGTCATTCAGGGTCCGCAGCAGGTTGGCCAGTGCTTCGGCATCAGCGAGATTTTCCGCGTGGGAGTAGTCTGCCATCCGCTGCATCCAGCCTAGATCGGCTCCTGCAGAAAAGCTTTTACCGGCCGCCGCAAGGATGACCAGTCGAACCTGTGAGTCGTTGGCAAATCCCTGTAAAATACGGGTCATGTCGGCGATCAGTTGATCATCAAAGGCATTATGCAGTTCGGGACGATTCAGAGTCAGGGTCGCCCGCCCGAGGTCATCAATTGTGGTCAGCAGAGAGTCGTTGGCCATGGTTACATCCTGAAAATGCCGAAGGTGGTTTTTTCGATGGGGGCATTGAGCGCGGCGGAAATGCCCAGCCCCAGAACCATGCGGGTATCCGCAGGATCGATAATTCCGTCATCCCACAGACGGGCACTGGCATAATAGGGATGACCCTGATGGTCATATTGTTCGAGGATCGGCTGTTTGAACTTTTCTTCTTCGTCTGCACTCCAGCTTTCACCCCGGGCTTCAAGTCCGTCGCGCTTGACCTGAGCAAGAACTCCGGCAGCCTGGGCACCGCCCATGACCGAGATTCGGGCACAGGGCCACATCCAGAGCATTCGCGGGCTATAGGCCCGGCCACACATCCCGTAGTTTCCGGCACCAAAACTGCCGCCAATCAGGATGGTGAATTTGGGAACCTTGGCACAGGCGACAGCAGTAACCATCTTGGCGCCATCTTTGGCAATACCGCCCTGCTCATATTTGCTGCCGACCATAAAGCCGGTTACGTTTTGCAGGAAAACCAGCGGAATTCCGCGCTGGCTGCACAGCTCGACGAAATGGGCTCCCTTTTGAGCCGATTCGGAAAAAAGGATGCCATTATTGGCCACAATGCCAACCGGGTAACCGAAGATATGGGCAAAACCACAGACCAGGGTTTCGCCATAAAGCTTTTTGAACTCGTCGAACTCAGAGCCGTCAACAACCCGGGCAATAACCTCACGGACATCGAAAGGCTTGCGACTGTCGGTCGGGATCAGGCCGTAGATTTCTTCAGCGGCGTAGAGTGGTTCGACCGGTTCACGCACGGCCAGATCGGGACGTTTGACCCGATTAAGATTGGCGACAATATTGCGTGCCAGGCCCAGAGCGTGAGCATCATTGGTGGCATAGTGGTCGGTGACGCCCGAGGTGCGACAATGGATATCGGCACCGCCCAGGTCTTCGGCACTGACGACTTCACCTGTCGCAGCTTTTACCAGCGGAGGGCCACCGAGGAAGATGGTGCCCTGCTCCTTGACGATGATACTTTCATCGGCCATGGCCGGGACATAGGCCCCTCCTGCAGTACAGGAACCCATGACCACTGCAATCTGCGGAATCCCCTTGGCAGACATCTGGGCCTGATTGTAGAAGATGCGCCCGAAATGATCGCGATCAGGGAAAACCTCTTCCTGCAGGGGCAGGAACGCACCGCCTGAGTCGACCAGATAGATACAGGGGAGATGATTCTGCTCGGCGATCTCCTGGGCACGGACATGCTTTTTGACCGTCAGTGGCAGGTATGACCCCCCTTTGACGGTTGCATCATTGGCGATAATCAGACATTCACACCCGGAAACACGGCCAATGCCGGTGATAACTCCAGCGGCAGCAACCTTTCCATCGTACATATCCCAGGCAGCAAATTGCGAAAACTCAAGAAAGGGTGAACCGACGTCGAGCAACTGCCGGATCCGTTCGCGGGGAAGCAGTTTGCCACGATCAAGATGTTTCTGGCGGGCCCGTTCGCCCCCGCCCCCTCTGATCCGGGCTGCTTTTTCACGCAGGTCTGCAACCTGAGCACGCAGTGCTTCGGCATTTTTGCGAAACTCTTCCGAATCGCACTGTAATGTACTTTTTAGAACACTCATGTTGATTCCGATCCCGATAGCAGTTGTTGCTCATTCCAGCGGTAAACTGCTGATTAAGATTTGGTTTCTTCAAATAATTCGCGTCCGATCAGCATGCGTCTGATCTCGCTGGTTCCGGCACCAATTTCGTAGAGCTTGGCATCACGCAACAGGCGACCGGTAGGAAACTCGTTGATATAACCGTTGCCGCCCAGACACTGAATTGCATCCAGGGCCATCTGGGTGGCTTTTTCTGCTGAATAGATAATCGCGCCGGCGGCATCTTTGCGCAATGAACGTCCTTTGCGGACATTGGTCTCTCTGGCGACAGCGTAGATGTAGGCCCGGCAGGCATTCATTGTGGTGTACATATCGGCAATTTTTCCCTGCATCAACTGAAATTCACCGATGGGATGACCGAACTGTTTACGTTCGTGAATATAGGGCAGGACGGCATCCAGGCAGGCGCTCATAATCCCGAGGGGGCCACCGGACAGGACAATTCGTTCATAGTCCAGGCCGCTCATCAGAACCTTGACCCCGCCGTTGAGACCACCAAGGATATTTTCGAGCGGGACTTCACAGTTTTCAAAAACCAGTTCGCAGGTGTTTGAGCCACGCATGCCAAGTTTGTCGAGTTTCTGAGCGGTAGAGAATCCGGGGAAATCTTTTTCAATCAGAAAGGTTGTGATACCACGTGGTCCGGCATCCGGGTCGGTTTTGGCATATACCACCAGAACATTGGCATCAGGGCCGTTGGTGATCCACATCTTGGTGCCGTTGAGAACATAGCAATCCCCTTTGCGTTCAGCACGCAGGGTCATACTGACCACATCAGAACCCGAACCTGATTCACTCATTGCCAGCGCCCCGACATGTTCACCACTGATCAGCTTCGGCAGGTATTTTTCCTTTTGCGCAGGAGAACCATTGCGGAAAATCTGATTGATGCAGAGATTGGAATGCGCCCCGTAGGAGAGGGCAACCGATGCTGATGCCCGGCTTATCTCTTCCATGGCGATAACATGTTCCAGGTAGCTCATTCCGGCGCCACCATCTTCTTCGCTGACGGTGATACCGAGCAGGCCGAGGTCGCCCATCTTGCGCCAGAGATCTGCGGGAAACAGATTGTCGCGGTCAATATCTGCTGCTCGGGGGGCAATTTCGGTGGCGGCAAAATCTCTGACCGTTTCGCGTAACAGGGTTGCGGTATCGTCCAGGTCGAAACTGAGTCCGGGGTAATTGATTAAGGGCATGATTCTCTCCCGCAGGGGTGAAACCTGAAGCCGGGTCAAATCGATGAAGTGAGAACAGATTACCGAGTCGTTCTTTGTTCTTCGAGTAAACCTCAGGATTCAGGTTTGGTACAGTCAAACAGATTATTAGCAAGCCCGATGCCAAGCGGGGCTGATGAAGTCAGATACAAGAAAAACTTTTAAGTTCCTTGTATTTACAGGTGGTTAAGGGTAAATAAAAAACTTTCTTATGCGACAGATTCCTGAGTGTCAACAGACGGAGACGGCTGTTCTGTAGACAGCTGTCTACCGTCGTTGACCTCCAGGCCCTGTCTTTTTTCAGCGGGTAATTGCAGCGCCTATAACAATCCGCTGGACTTCGTTGGTTCCTTCGTAGATCTGGGTGATTTTGGCGTCACGCATCATGCGCTCAACCGGAAAATCACGGGTAAAGCCGTAACCACCGAAGATTTGTACCGCCTCGGTGGTGACTTTCATCGCGACATCCGAAGCATACATTTTGGCCATCGCAGATTCTTTGCCGTAGGGCAGTCCGGCACTTGCGCGATAGGCGGCCTGATAAACCAGCAGCCGGGCCGCCTCAATTTCGGTTGCCATGTCGGCCAGCTTGAACTGGATTGCCTGAAAGCTGGCAATCGGCTGTTCAAATTGTTTGCGCTCACCGGCATAGTTGAGTGCTTCTTCGTAGGCTCCCTGTGCAATGCCCAGAGCCTGAGCGGCGATTCCGATGCGGCCACCATCCAGAGTTTTCATTGCAACCTTGAAACCGCTGCCTTCTTCGCCCAGCAGATTAGCGGCCGGGATCCGGCAGTTGTCGAAGATCAACTCACTGGTCGGCGAAGAGCGGATGCCGAGCTTTTTCTCTTTTTTGCCAAAGCTGAAACCGGGCGTATCCTTCTCGACGATAAAAGCACTGATACCATGATGCTTTTTGGCTTCTTTATCGGTGCGGGCAAAAACGATGTAGGTTTCGGCTTCACCACCATTGGTACAGAAAATCTTGGTTCCGTTGAGTACCCAGCTGTCACCATCGTGTACCGCAGTGGTTTTGGTGCCACCTGCGTCAGATCCGGCGGCTGTTTCGGTCAGGGCAAAGCCGCCCATTTTGCTGCCATCTGCCAGTGGCGTCAGAAATTTCTTTTTTTGTTCATCGGTACCAAAGAGGTGGATCGGGTTGGCCCCCAGAGACAGGTGAGCTGAAAGGGTGACCCCGGTCGAAGCACAGACACGGGAAAGTTCTTCTACGGCAATGGCATAACTGATGTAATCAGCTCCGGCACCCCCATACTCTTCAGGAAAAACAATGCCGGTCAATCCCAGCTCACCGACCTTGTCGTACATCAGGGTACGATCAAAGGTTTCGGTTTCATCGCGTTCTGCGGCGCTGGGTTTGATTTCTTTTTCGGCAAACTCGCGTACCGTCTGGCGAATCAGGTTCTGTTCTTCGTTCAGTTCAAAAATCATCGATTCTTTCTCCCGTTTGGTTCAATTTAAATAATAATTTTAACGGAGAGACGCTGAGGAGAAGAGCCGGAAAGAAAATAAAAATCCATATCTGGTCAACCAAAAAGTAACTTGAATTTTGATTCTCTCAGCGATCTCTCCCTCTCTCCGCCTCTGCGTTAAAAGCACAGTTCATTTTCAGTCAAAACTTTGCAGAATATCCCGTGCAATGATCAGGCGTTGAATTTCGCTGGTTCCTTCATAAATGGTTGTAATCCGTGCATCTCGTGCGTAACGTTCGACCGGGAATTCACTGGTATAGCCATAACCACCAAAGATCTGCAGGGCTTCGTAGCAGGCGCGATTGGCACTCTCGCTGGCAAAGAGTTTGGCCATTGAGGCTGCTCTGGCAAAGGAGCGTCCCTGTTCCTTCTGGAAAGCGGCGTTCATTAACAGCAGACGGGCTGCTTCCAGTTCGGTGAAGGTATCGGCGAGTTTCCATTGGATCGCTTGAAAATCGACCAGTTTTTGACCGAATTGCTTTCGTTCAAGGGCATAGTTGGTGGCACTTTCAACCGCGGCCAATCCCACACCCAGAGCCAGAGAACCGATACCGATTCGTCCTCCTGCCAACTCTCCGACCGCGATTCTGAACCCATCATTCAGTTCGCCCATCAGCGCGCTTTGTGGAATGCGGCAATCAGTGAAAACAACTTCGTTGGTGGCTGAGGCATGTTGCCCCATTTTCTCTTCTTTTTTGCCGATGGAGAGTCCCGGGGTATCACGTTCGACAAGAAAACAGCTGATCCCCTTGCCTTTGGGAGCGTTCTTGTCAGTGACGGCCCAGACGACGAAAACACCGGCATAGGGAGCACTGGTAATAAAAATCTTGCTGCCATTCAGAACCCAGTCCGTGCCGTCCTGTACTGCCGAGGTTGTCATTCCCGCCGGATCAGACCCTGCCCCGGTTTCAGTCAGGGCAAAAGCACCTGCCGGATAGGTACCGGAACAGATTTTGGGAATGTATTGTTGACACTGTTCTTGATTGCCGACGGACTGAATGACTTCGCAGACCATGTTGTTAACCGACAGGGTTACTGCGGTCGAAGCACAGGCGCGAGCGATTTCAGTCAGGGCGACAGAAAAGGCAACCACACCGGTTTCGGCGCCACCATATTCTTCTCGAACGTTCAGCCCCATAAAACCGAGTTCGGCCAGCTTTTGCAGATTGTCGAAAAAGGGTTGCTGATCGCCGCCCTGATCAAGTTGCCCGGCTACCGGAGCCAGTTCAGCTTCCGCAAATTCACGGGCGGTCTGCTGAATCAATTTTTGTTCTTCGTTGAGATCTAGATCCACGGGATTAGTCCTTTTAAGTTCAATTCAAGGGCAGATTTAATTTTTGCCACCAAGACACCAAGTACACCAAGAAGGGCAAAGGCTTTTTAAAAAGTCTTTTGGCTTTCTTTCCGTCTCTCCTTCTCAGCGTCTCTCCGTTGAAATAAAGGTTTCAAGGTTTTTCTTAGTGCCCCTGGTGGCTAACGTTTCCGTCTATTTCCCTTCAAATTTTGCTGGTCGCTTTTCGAGGAATGCCAGCATTCCTTCTTTCTGATCGGCGGTCGCGAAGCAGAGCCCAAAGAGGTCTGCTTCATGGGCACAGGCACGAGCCAGGTCAGATTCCAACCCGTCATGCAGAGCACTTTTGACCAGGCTGACGGCAACCGGGCCTTTTGAGGCAATTTTGGTCGCCATTTTTGTGGCTGCCGCAAGCAGATCCTCAGCGGGGAGGACTTTATTGACCAGACCGATACGATGGGCTTCGCTGGCGTCGATCATATCGCCGGTCATCAGGAGCTCGCAGGCTCGACCTTTGCCAATCAGGCGTGGCAGACGTTGGGTGCCGCCGAATCCGGGGATTACACCGAGATTAACTTCCGGCTGTCCGAAACGGGCGGTTTCGCTCGCTAGGCGAATGTCGCAGCAAAGTGCCAGTTCACAGCCACCACCCAGAGCAAAGCCATTAACCGCTGCAATCACCGGTTTGGGCAGGGTTTCAATGGTTGCGGCCAACTGGTGGCCGAGCAGGGCAAACTGGCGACCGGTTGCAGCGTCAATCGATTGCATCTCGGCAATATCTGCCCCGGCAACAAAGGCTTTTTCGCCTGCTCCGGTCAGAATCACGATCTTGACGCTGTCATCATCGCGGATTTCCGCAAAAAGACACAGCAACTCCTTGAGAGTGGCCTGGTTCAGGGCATTAAGTGCCTTGGGTCGGTTGACCGTAACGGTCGCTATGCCGTCATGGCATTCATAAAGCAGATTTTCGAAAGTCATCGGATCCTCTTTTATGGTTTTTTGTTACCGGTATCTGGTGTCCTGTTTGATTCATTGATGCGACGAACCAGACGGGGGACTAAAATCATTCCCTTTCTCAGGATGACATCAGGACCGGGACAGTCATTTCTTTCAGCAGCTGGGCCGCCATGGGAGCGGGGGCTGCCGGGAGAGCACCGCCTGCAACCAGCAGATCGATCCCTTCATCCGCAGCACGATTGAGCAGCGCATCGCCAAAGCCGATACCACTGATCAGGCGTACCTCGGTTGTGGTTTTAATGGCATGCTGTGCCAGATAGTCGGCAAGTTTTTTCAGGGTGTGTTCCCCCTGGGCAAGCTCTTCATTGCTGGTTGCAAAACTGAGCAGATACACGGTTTCAGCTTGTGTCAACAAGGGCAGGGCATCAAGAACTGCACGTGACGAAGCACGTCCCGAGCGCCAGGCAACCATCGCCCGGGTGCCAACATGGGGAAACTGGCCAGCGAAAGGGATTGTCAATACGGGACGACCCGAGGTCAGAATCAGTTTTTCCGGCAGATCTCTGGGAGTCGCTGCTGAGGCTCCTGATTCAACTCCCGGTTGGCCGATAATAGTCAGATCGGCGAAAAAGGCCTGATAACTGAGCCGGGCAGGCATCGGTTGTTGGGCCAACTCATCAGCTTCAGGAACCCAATTGAAAGGGACTCCGGCTTTTTCGGCCTTTTCTCGGCAGATTTCCAGGGTTTCGAGATGGTGTTTACCGACCTGTTGGACCAGATAGGGTTGTGAGGTTGCGTAGTAACCATTTACGCTGGCCTGCTGATGTTTTGCCAGGTCCAGGGCGAGATCAAAACGGATCTGGCTGCGATCCGTCTGGTCGAGATGTACCAGGATGTTTTTGTAAGCCATACTCTCCTCCGAGGGTTGTCGTCCGTATTCGGGAACAGCCAACAAAATCAGCTGTAATCAAAAAATCCTTTGCCACTTTTCTTGCCGAGCCACCCGGCCTTGACCATCTTGCGCAGCAGAGGGCAGGGGCGGTATTTGCTGTCGCCAAAGCCTTCATAGAGCACTTCCATGATTGCCAGACAGGTATCAAGACCGATAAAATCGGCCAGAGTCAGAGGGCCCATCGGGTGAGCCATGCCGAGTTTCATGACGGTGTCAATCGATTCCGCATCGGCAACGCCTTCGTAGATGCAGTAGATCGCTTCATTGATCATCGGCATCAGAATTCGGTTGGCAATAAAACCGGGGTAGTCATTGACCTCGACCGGAACTTTGCCCATTTTTTCGGACAGTTCCTTAACGATGGCGTAGGTGGCGTCGCTGGTGGCAATTCCGCGGATGACCTCAACCAGCTTCATGACCGGTACCGGGTTCATAAAGTGCATACCGATGATCAATTCGGGGCGTGAGGTGACCGCGGCCAGTTCGGTGATTGGCAGAGATGACGTGTTGCTGGCGAGAATGACTCCCGGCTTGGCAACCTCATCAAGGGTGCGGAAAATCTTTTCTTTGAGATCCATATTCTCGGTGGCGGCTTCGACGACAAAATCAACCTCGGCAGCATCCTTGAGGTCGGTCGAAGGAATCAGGCGTGCAAGAGTTGCGGCCTTCTCGTCTTTACTGATTCTTCCTTTGGCAACATTTTTGTCGAGCAACTTGCCGATAAAAGCCAGGCGTTTGTCGATAAACTCCTGATTGATATCGTTAAGGACCACTTCGAGTCCGGCCTCGGCAGCAACCTGAGCGATACCGCCCCCCATCTGACCTGCTCCGATGACCATAATTCTGTTGATTGCCATGTCTGTCTCCCTGTTAATTTACTGATAAAGTCAAAATAGTTTTCACCAGGGGTTCACAAATAATGGTTGTGGCTGTGCCCCTGGCGTGAAGATCCTGCTCACATCAATTGGCTCCGGCCTTCTTCTCTTCTTCGCGGCGGCGCAGTTCGACGCGGCGAATTTTACCGGAGATGGTTTTTGGCAGTTCGCTGACAAATTCGATCTCACGTGGATACTTGTACGGAGCTGTTTCCTGTTTGACATGATCCTGAATCCCCTTGACCAGTTCGTCAGAGGGTTTGGCCCAGGGAGCAAGAATAATAAAGGCCTTGACGATGGTGCCACGGACCTTGTCAGGAGAACCGACCACCGCGCTTTCAATGACTGCCGGGTGGCTTTGCAGCGCACTTTCAACCTCGAAGGGGCCGATCCGGTAACCGGCGGCATTGATCACATCGTCGGCGCGACCGACAAACCAGAAATATCCATCCTCGTCCTTGTAGGCTTTGTCGCCGGTCAGGTAGTAATCGCCAACAAAGGATTCGGCGTTGGCTTCATCATTGCGCCAGTAGGTCCGCAAGAGACCGACTGGCGGCTCAGGTTTGACCTTGACCGCGATATTGCCTTCCTCACCATCAGGGACCGGGCGGGCCTCATCATCGACCAGCTCGACCTGAAAACCGGGAGTCGGCTTCCCCATTGAACCAAAACGGATAGGCAAACAGGGGAAATTACCAATCAGATTGACCGATTCGGTCTGGCCGAAACCGTCGTAAATTGTGGTGCCGGTTGTTTCTTTCCAGGTTTTGATGATCTCCGGGTTGAGAGGTTCTCCGGCGGCCGATGAGTGCCGGATCGAAGAAAGGTCGTATTGCTTCAGGTCCTCCTGGACCAGCATTCGGTAGACGGTTGGCGGTGCACAGAAAGTGGTAACACCACAGCGTTCAATCAGCTTGAGGTGGGTAACCGCATCAAACTTGGCGGCCGCGTCATGGACCATAACAGCACAGCCGATCTGCCACTGGCCGAACAGTTTGCCCCAGGCTGCCTTGGCCCAGCCGGTATCTGACAGGGTCCAGTGCAGATCGGTCGGTTTGAGATCCTGCCAGAACTTGGCCGTAATCAGGTGACCGATACCGTAGGATGCCTGGGTGTGTGGCACCATTTTGGGAAATTTGGTTGTCCCCGAGGTGAAATAGATCAGCATGTTGTCATCGGCGCGGGTTGCTTCAATCTCATCGCGCGTCAACCGGGGAGAGGCCTCGGCCATCAAGCTTTCATAGGACAGCCAGTCGGCAGCAGACCCGCCCAGACTGATGCAATGTTTCAGGCTGGGACATTCAGCACGAACCTCACTTACCTTGGAGGTGTTCTCGTGCCAGACGACCGCTCCTGCAGCTTCAGCCTGATTGATCCGGTAACTGATATCCTTGGGCACCAGAATGTTCGGTGCCGGGAGTGGAATGACCCCCAGCTTGAAACTGCCAAGCATCACCGCATACCAGTCAACCAGGCGTGGTACCATCACGAACAGGCGGGCCCCTTTTTTAAAGCCCAGGTTGCGCAGCAGGTTGGCAAAACGGTTGGAAAGCTGTTGCAGGTCAAAAAAGCTGTATTTGCGGATATCTGTTCCACTCCGGTCCGCCCAGACCAGAGCCAGCTTGGTGCGGTCGGCAGCCCAGCGGTCGATGACATCAAAACCGTAATTGAAATATTCCGGAATATCGAAACGGTAATCCCTGACCGTCTGCTCGTAGTCGAGCATGTTGGGACCGGTCAGATTGACCGGGATATTGTCGTATGGCGTTGTCAACGACATGGGTCCTTCCTCCTTCAATCAATAGAAATAAATGGCGATTTCTGAAAATATCATCAATCGAGGCGTTCAATAATTGCCGATACCGCTTCACCGCCGCCGATACAGAGGGTTGCCAGACCGTAACGGCCACCGGTGTCCTGAAGGCCATTCAGCAAAGTGGTGATCAAACGGCCCCCACTGGCTCCGACCGGATGGCCGATGGCGCAGGCACCACCGTTGCGGTTCACTTTGTCCCGATCAAGTTTCAGGTTTTTGATGGCCATCAGGGTTACAGCGGCAAAGGCTTCGTTGACTTCGAACAGGTCGATCTGCTCAAGCGAGAGGTCGGCTTTTGCGCAGGCCCGTTCAATGGCCCCGACCGGGGCAACAGGGAACTGGTCCGGGTGCAGGCTGTTGGTGGCATAGGCCACCAGTTTTGCCTTGGGTTTGAGGCCATATTTTTTGACGGCGTCGCTGCTGGCCAGCAGAATAAAAGCGGCACCATCGTTGATTGTTGATGCATTACCAGCGGTCAGCGTTCCGTCCTTTTTAAAGACCGGACGCAAGCCGGTAAATTTGTCAAAATTGACGCGTGAAGGTTCTTCGTCGGCATCAACAATGACCTCCCCTTTACGGGTCTTTTTAACCACCGGGACAATCTCTTTGGCAAGAAATCCCTTTTCTGCGGCGGCCTGAGCACGCTGATAGGAACTGATGGCAAACTCATCCTGAGCGTCACGGCTGATTCCCTGTTCTGCCACGGCAACTTCAGTGACTTCACCCATATGACGACCGGTGTAGGGGTCGAGCAAGGCATCATGGATCAGCAGGTCAACCGTTTCGGTGTTGCCCATGCGCATGCCATAGCGTGCCTTGGGCAGAGCGTAAGGAGCCAGAGACATATTTTCCATGCCACCGGCAATGACCAGTTCATCATCACCCAGACGGATAGAATCGGCCCCCAGCATGATCGCTTTGAGACCGCTACCACAGACCTTGTTGATTGTCAGGGCCGGAATACCATCGGGTAGTCCGGCGGCCCGCATGGCCTGCCGTGCCGGGGCCTGACCTGCACCACCGGTTAGAACCTGGCCCGCAATAAACTGGCCGACCTGTTCAGGTTTGACACCGGTTCTGGCCAGCAGTTCCTTGATGACGGTTGCACCCAGTTGAGGTGCCGGGACATCAGCCAGTGAACCGCCAAAGCTGCCAAAGGGGGTGCGCAAGGCGTCGATAATGAATACGTCTGACATGGTTTGTTGTCCTTTCACTGCATTTTAAATGCATTCTTTAACGCAGAGGCGTGGAGCAGGAGAGAGCGGAGAAAAAATCTCTTAAGCTTTTTATTTCACTCAAGGTTTCGATTTTCTCTGCGAGCTCCTGTTCCTTCTCAGTGTCTCTGCGTTGAAATATTTACCTTCAGCCTTCAAGTTTGGCGGTCAGTGCCGGAGCAAACTGCTTGATATCGGCCACCACCAGCACATCAGCAACCTCGTTGATCGGGGCATCCTTGTCGGTA
>JAJRWH010000002.1 GCA_024276935.1 Deltaproteobacteria bacterium | reverse complement strand
TGGCCCGACAGGGCGGCAGCAGGAGTTCCGGGACGCCGACTGTAGGGAAAAACATGCAGATAACTGACCGGAAGGGTTTCAACAAATTTCAGGGTTTCTTCAAATTCAAGATCAGTTTCACCCGGAAAACCAACGATGAGATCAATACCAATCCCGGCAGTGGGCTGTTTTTGGCGGAGAGTCTGGAGCAATGTGAAAAAAAAGTCGGTGGTATAGTTACGGTTCATCGCCTTGAGCAGACGGTCACTTCCTGCCTGGAGCGGGATATGATAATGGGGGCAAACTTGCGCTGAAGCGGCAAGATGTGCGTGCAGATTAGCGGGAAGCTCGGTGGGTTCCAATGAGCCAAGACGTAAACGAGCTGTTTTCAGTCGGGGTTCAATCTGCCTCACCAGATCAAGCAGATCACGTTGTGGCTTGAGATCTTTGCCATACTGACCGATATGAATCCCGGTCAGCACCAGTTCCTGATGCCCGGCAGCAACCAGGCTATCAACCTGAGTGAGAATAGCGTCGGGCTCTACCGACCGGCTGCGCCCCCGGGCATAGGGGATAATGCAGTAAGAGCAAAAGGCATCACACCCGTTCTGGATCTGTAAAAAAGCCCGACTGCGACCTGATTCTGTACCAATCTCCAGAGCCACTTCTGTTTCTGGCCCGCGAATATCAGCGACCGCAATTCTGGCTGCATCATCCAGCTCGGCCAACTGGTGCAGAAGTTCACTTTTCTCCTGATTGCCCAACACCAGGGCGACACCCGGCAATTTGGCCAACGAATCTGCATCAACCTGAGCGTAACAACCTGTGACCACAACGCGCGCCTGAGGATTTTTGCGTCTGGCACGACGAATCAGATTACGTGACTGGGCATCGGTGCTGGCGGTCACGGTACAGGTATTGACCAGTACCAGATCAGCACCCGCAGCAAAATCAAGTTGTTGATATCCGGCAGCAATCAGCTTTTCAGCCATTGCTGATGATTCAAACTGATTGGTTTTACACCCCAGAGTGACAATCGAGAAGCTTGGTTTCACGCGATCCAGCCTCCACCGATAACGCGCTCACCCAGATAAAAAACCGCAGCCTGACCCGGGGTAATCCCTTTTTGCGGCTGACTGAACTCGATCCGGGCTCCTCCCGTGGGTAAAGGATAAACCTGCACCGCAACCGGCTGGTGACGATAACGGATCCGGCATTCGACCTGCAAAGAGCCCTCCGGAGCGGGAATGTTCCATAAACAGCGGTGCAGTTCAAAGGTGCTGCGACTGAGAAGCGGTTTCTCACCAACAATCACCCGGCAGTTTTCGGCATCGATTCCAATCACATAAAGCGGCTCCCGCCAGCTGAGTCCCAGACCTTTGCGCTGGCCAACGGTATAGCGGTAAATTCCCTGGTGCCGTCCCAAAACCTTGCCACTGTGATGAACAATGTCACCATCTTTTAACCCCGAACCGCACTCTTCTTCAATAAAGCGCACATAGTTTCCGTCGGGGACAAAGCAGATATCCTGACTTTCTGCCTTGTCGGCAACCTGCAACTTAAAACGAACTGCAAGGGCACGCACCTCGTCTTTGGTCATCCCTCCCAGAGGAAAAAGCGTTTTCGCCATCTGCTCCGGGGTCAGGGTGAACAGGAAGTAACTTTGATCCTTGGCATCATCCAGCCCTTTGTAGAGCGCAGGACGGCCATCAGATTGCAGAATCTGTGCGTAGTGCCCCGTGGCCAGATAATCAGCTTCCAGTTCTTGCGCCTTATGCATCAACAATTCAAATTTAAGAACCTGATTGCAGAGGACACAGGGATTGGGAGTCCGCCCCGCAAAGTATTCGTTGCAGAAGTTGTCGATCACGTGACGCTGAAAATCTTTTTCGAAATTAATGACATAAAACGGGATATCCAGGCTTTCGGCAACCCGGCGTGCATCATAGACATCATCAAGACTGCAACAGGTGCCAAAAGTCTCGCCATTTTCAGCAGTAAAGCTGGAATAATCCCAGATTTGCATGGTTATCCCGATGACGTCGTAGCCCTGCTCTTTAAGCAAGGCTGCGGTCACCGAGGAATCAACACCGCCACTCATGGCAACAACGACTCTTTTACGAACTGATGACATCTTTACAGGTTACCTGGTGATGGGCCCATCTTGCGCAGTCGTTCAACGATTGCAGGAAGTTCTTCGAGCAGATAATCAATTTCTTTTTCATGGTTATCCAGACCAAGGCTGAACCTGACGCTTGACCGGGCACGAACCGGATCAATCCCCATGGCGGTCAGCACATGAGAAGCTTCGAGACTGCCTGAGCTGCAGGCAGACCCGGAAGATGCGGCTATCCCCTTAAGATCAAGATTCAACAGGAGCGATTCACCTGAGACACCTGCAAAACTCAGATTCAGGGTATTGGGTAGCCGCTGTTCGGGATCAGCGGGTCCATTTAGGGCCAGATTGTCGAGCCGGGCGAAAAGTCCTTTTTCAAGACGGTCCCGTAAAGACCTGATCCGGACAACATCGGGTAGCAGCAGCGATTCAGCCAGTTCACAGGCAGCACCCAACCCGGCGATTCCGGCGACATTGGAGGTTCCGGCACGCCGGTTACGCTCTTGATGACCACCATGAATAAGCGGCTCAAGACGGATTCCCTAACGAATATAGAGTGCTCCAACCCCTTTCGGAGCGCCGAATTTATGCCCTGAAATCGCCGCCAGGTCAAGACCTGCCTGTTTCACATCAAGCGAAATTCGACCGACAGCCTGCACCATATCAGAATGAAAGAGAACCTTGTGTCGTTGGGCAATCCTGCCTATTCCGGCAATGGGAAAAAGTGTTCCGGTTTCATTGTTCGCCCACATCACCGATATCAAAACGGTTTGAGACCTGATTGATCTTTCCAGAAGGTCCAGGTCAAGCTGCCCCTCTGAATCGACCGGCAGATAGCTGACCTGCCAACCATCAGCTTCAAGGGCCCGGCAACTCTCAAGGACTGCGGGATGTTCAACCGCAGTGGTAATTATGTGCCGCCCTTCTTCTTTCAGGCTGTGTGCCGATCCCTTGATGGCGAGATTTATGCCTTCACTTCCGCAGGAGGTAAAGACAATTTCAGCCGGAGAAGCATTGATCAGCTTCGCTACCTGCGTGCGAGCCTGTTCCAAAACACCGCTGGTTGCTCGGCCAGCCCAGTGAACGCTCGAAGGATTGCCAAAATGACAGGTATAGTATGGCAGGAGTGTTTCCAGCACCCTGGGATGTACCGGAGTTGTGGCATTATGATCGAGATAAATTTGATTCACGTGAAATAATTCCGGTCTGGCAGAAAGACTTGTCAGCGATGCAGTCTGCTACGCCCTTCACTGGCAAGATCTTCCAGCGTTTTGGATGCCAGGAATGTCCGAATCTGCTCACCAAGCCCTTGCCATATCGCATGAGTCACACAGTGTGACGGACAGCCACAGGTTCCATCTTCATCCATACAGGAAACAGGCACCAGGGTTTCTTCGACCGTATCAATAATCTGGTCAACGCGTATCTCTGCCGCCGGACGAGCCAACAGGTAACCACCACCCGGACCGCGAATGCTGCGGACAATCTTTCCGCGGCGCAATTTGACAAATAACTGCTCAAGATATGTCAGGGATATATTTTCCCAGGCCGAGATCGATTTGATTGAAACCGGTTTGCCGTCTCCATTGAGCGTCAGACTCACCAACGCTCGCACCGCATACTGGGCTTTGGTCGACAACCTCATCCGTTAACAACCTCGGTTTCCTGCTGGCGCAACAGTTCTTTTTCCAGACGTTGCTGTTCCTTTGTCAGCTCCTGCACCTTGGTTTCAAGACTGTGAATTTGATCCAGCATGCAACTCACGGCTTTGGCAACCGGATCAGGCAGGTTTCCGTGCTGCAAATCAACTTTGTCCGACTTTTCACCCGACACAACCATGCGGCCCGGAACACCAACGACCGTCGCATTCTGCGGAACTTCCTTGACGACCACCGAGTTCGACCCCACTTTGGCATTATCGCCAACCACAAAGGGTCCAAGGATTTTTGCCCCCGAACCAACCACAACGTTATTGCCCAGGGTGGGGTGACGTTTTTCTTTGGCCCAGGAGGTTCCACCCAATGTGACCTGATGGTAAAGGGTGCAATTGTCACCGATTTCTGCTGTTTCACCAATGACAACTCCCATCCCGTGATCAATAAAAAAACCTCGCCCGATCGTGGCACCGGGGTGGATTTCGATCCCGGTAAAAAAACGACCCAGATGCGAAACAAAGCGTCCCGGCAGATAAAGTCGATTCGTCCAGAGCCAATGGGAAAATCGATAAAAAAGCATGGCGTGAAAACCGGGATAGCAAAAAATGATTTCAAAAACATTGCGTACCGCAGGATCACGATCAAAAACCGCCTTTAAATCCTCTTTCAAATGGCTGAACATAGCGTTCCTCTCTTGTTTATTCATGGCAAATACAGGGCTGCACCAGGCAGCGTCAAAACTGCCAAAACGAGTAACATACCTGAGTATTATTGTCAATTATTTTACAGGAGAATTAAATGGTTTTGGCTGGCCCCCTCCATGCCTTGCAATTGCAAGGCATGGAGGGGAAACTTGAATCAGTGTGTTGTCGGAAGAGAAAAAGTGAAACGGCTTCCCTGGCCCAAAATGCTTTCGGCCCAGATGCGGCCCTGGTGGGCATCAACAATTCGCTTGCAAATTGTCAAACCGAGGCCATTGCCATGCTGACCATCAGGGCTTTGACTGTGACTGAATTCTTCAAACAGACGTGGCAACAGATTGGCCGAGATACCGGGACCGGCATCAGAAATAGAGACATAGGCCTGTTCTTCATCCGCGTTAAAACTGAGTTCAATGGTTCCGCCCTGAGGCGAAAATTTAATTGCATTGCTCATCAGATTATAAAAAACCCGGCGGATATTCTCAGAATCACAACGGGCCGGGATATGCTCCTGGCGGCAGTTGATCTGCAGATTTATACCACGGCGTCGCATCAGGGGTTGAATCTCGCGGGTCGCCGATTCGAGCAGTTCACGCAGATCGGTCTCTGCCACTTCGAGTTCCAGCTTACCCGATTCGATCCGGGAAAAATCGAGCAGGTTATTCGTCAGCTCGACCAGCCGGCGGCAACCAACCATCAGTCCGTCAATAAACTCGGTTTGCTGCTGCGACAAGTTTTCAGGTTCGGTCTCTTGCAGAAGCAGACAATATCCATCAATGACTGAAACCAGCACCCTTAAGTCATGGGCTGCCATATCGATCAGAGCACCACGCGTTTCAAAAACTTTGCCGTCCAGCATCTCGTTTTTGTACAGCTCTTCCCCCTCAGCCGTGCTTGATGCTGCCAGACGCGCATAACGCAAGGCACTGGTGGCAACATTGGCGACCAACTGACAAAAAGAAATTTCTTCTTCGGCAAAACCCTCAATACTGCGTGCGGTTCGCACCACCAGAACACCAATAACACGCTGCCGATCGACCATCGGCAACACCAGTAACGAGTTAAACCCAAGGCGTTCGATGTAGGGTCGCACCCCCTCCATCAGGGGGTGACGATAAATATTTTCAATCAGAATCGGTTTGCCTGTACGGATTGTCTCCTGAATTTCCGGATATTTTTCAAGGTTGATTTTCAAACCATTTAAATCAGGGTCATCGTTCGAGGCCATGACATAACCAAACTGATCATCCTCACGCACCATGGTAATTGAACAGCGATGCACCTCGATTACCTGACCTATGGCAGCAACCACCCGCTGTAACACCTGAGTTGTATCAAGATCTTCGTTGGCAAGTTTGGATATCCCGGCCAGGAACCGATAATCGATCTGAGGCAATTCATCGACCGAGACCTGATCGTCCTGGTTTATCCGCTTAAGAACCCTGGCCAGCAGTTCTTCGCCCTGAAAAGGAAAACAGATAAAATCATCTGCATCGCATGAGCAGAGGTAGGAACCCAAATTGGAATAACTGGGAGGAACAAGCAAAATGATCGAGAGGGTCGTCTCAGGTGCACAGGCCCGTAACTGACGACAGATTGTCGGATCTGATTGCGCAAGATGTGCATCCAGCAAAACAACTGAAGGCCGTTGCTGACGAATCAGCGCACAGGCAGACTTTCCATCATGGCTGAACTGCATGCGCAAACCCGCCTCACCCAGAACCGGTTCAACCTGTTCCCGCACATAGGCATTCGCATCAACAACTAGAACCCGTCCCGACATCGGCACACCACCCCTCACGCTTGATCAGTATAGATATTTCGATTATTAGCTACTGAAATTCTTAATTTTGCAGTATACGTACCAAAGAGATAAGATTAAATATATTTTCTTATATTTTTCTTATGTTGCAAATTATATGCACAGTATCTGGAGATTGCAAACCAAAAAATAGGCCTGGTGCCCTGAAGAAAATGCGCTTCAACAACGTCAATTCACTTGCGAATGCGTCATTTAACCGAATCCAGGTCAAGAATGTCGCCGGGGATGAAATACTCTTCTCTGTTTAAATATGTCTATCGACAACTGTATACAATATCCATATAATGCGTTGTCGTAATGACAGACACGACGGCCATCAACCCTGCATATTACCTATCAAACAAGGAGCGAGAATCATGTCCGACTTCTTCTATCAAGAGCCCTTTCCACTGACAAAAGATACGACCAGTTACTACAAAATCGAAGGGTCCGAAAAATATGTCAAGGTCGTTGAATTTGATGGCCAGGAGGTGCTCAAAGTAGAGCCTGAAGCGCTGACTCTGCTGGCCAATCAGGCAATGAAGGATGTCTCTTTCATGCTGCGCCCGGAGCACAATGAGCAGGTCGCCAAAATCCTGAGCGATCCGGATGCCTCGCAAAATGATCGTGGTGTTGCCATGGCCTTTTTGCGCAACGCCGAGATTGCCGCCAATTTCGAATTGCCGGTCTGTCAGGACACGGGCACAGCGACTGTCATTGCCAAAAAAGGTCAGCAGGTCTGGACCGGTGGCAACGATTGCGAACGTATATCAGAAGGGGTTTTCAAGACCTACACCGAAGAGAACCTGCGTTACAGCCAGACCGTTGCGCTGGATATGTACAAAGAGAAGAACACCGGCACCAACCTGCCTGCCCAGATCGACATCATGGCAACCGAAGGAAACAGCTACAAATTTCTCTTCATGGCCAAAGGTGGTGGCAGCGCCAATAAAACCATGCTGTTTCAGGAAACCAAGGCCCTGCTCAATCCGGAAAAACTTTACGAGTTTCTGGTCGCCAAGATGAAAACTCTCGGCACGGCAGCCTGCCCTCCCTACCACATTGCATTTGTCATTGGCGGTACCAGCGCTGATGCCTGCATGAAAACAGTCAAGCTGGCCACGGCCAAAGAGCTCGATGGCTTGCCCGCAACAGGCAACGATCATGGCCAGGCCTTCCGCGATCTTGAACTGGAAGAAAAGCTGTTAAAGGCAGCCCAGGATCTGGGAATTGGTGCCCAATTCGGTGGCAAATACTTTGCTCATGATGTCCGTGTTATTCGTCTGCCACGCCACGGCGCATCCTGTCCCGTCGGCATGGCGGTTTCCTGTTCTGCGGACCGGAACATCAAAGCCAAAATTACTGCCGAGGGTCTTTTTGTTGAGCAGATGGACCGTAATCCGGGACGTTTGATACCAGAGCAATACCGAGGCAAACACAGTCATGGCACTCCACTGGATCTGGATCGCCCGATGAATGAAATTCTCGCCGATCTCTCCAGGCTTGAAGTGGGCGCTCCCCTGCTTCTAAAAGGAACCATTGTTGTTGGACGCGACATTGCCCATGCCAAATTCAAGGAGATTCTCGACAGCGGAAAACCCTTACCTGAATACCTCAAAAAGCATCCTATCTACTATGCTGGACCGGCCAAAACTCCTGCCGGAAAGGCCTCAGGATCTTTCGGTCCGACAACTGCGGGGCGGATGGACAGTTATGTCGGTCTGCTGCAAGAAAATGGTGGTTCAATGGTCATGATTGCCAAGGGGAATCGCAGCCAGCAAGTCACCGATGCCTGTAAAAAACATGGCGGTTTTTACCTCGGATCTATCGGTGGGCCAGCTGCCGTGCTTGCGGAAGAAAACATCAAAAAGGTCGAGTGTATCGATTTTCCTGAACTGGGCATGGAAGCAGTATGGAAGATTGAAGTTGAAGATTTTCCGGCTTTTATTCTGGTTGATGATAAAGGGAATGATTTCTTCAAGAAACTCGGTCTCTAGCATACAAATGACAAGTGCCTCCGACAAATTGTCGGAGGCACTGTTTGATTGCCGATGCCATTTTTCCGAATATCGCAATTCTGGCTGTTTCTACTTTACTGCAGCTATTTGAGCCTGACACCGGCCCCGCCGCAGGCTCTACTCTCTTTTTCTGACAAACTTCTCCATTCCACAGGCTACCTGGCACTCTATCTTTCCTGCTCTTTTGCCTACCCACAGACTGCAACAATCAACCGAAAACTGTTTTTTCTGTTTTTCTATTCAATTCTGGTTGAACTGATACAACACTTTATTCCTCAGCGCAGCTTTTCTTTTTTGGATATTCTGGCCAACGGCTTTGGTTTGTTGCTGGGCGTTTTTCTGCTTGTCATTCTTCAATCTGACAAATCAAGAGCGTAATAATAACCTCACCCAGGAGCATTGTTCAGAATTAATCTTGATCTTGATGAATCAGTGACAGTATCCTTGTCCCTGTCTATTATTATTTAACTTGTTATTTACTGTTGGCTGGGGGTCATTCATGTCTAATCCAAGGGTCTGTTTCTGCTCCGGCCTTTTCTTTTTACTCTGCCTCTGGCTGTTTTTTCTCGTCAATCCAGCCCTTGCCCAGAAACCTCGAGAACTGCGGGTGGGGGTTTATAACTATGAACCCCTTATTTTCTACTCACCGGGTCAAGGGGCTCAAGGTCTGTATATCGACATCCTTGAAGCGGTCGCCGATAATAACAATTGGAAACTCAACTATGTCTACGGCACCTGGGACCAGTGTATGCAGCGACTGGAATCAGGTGAAATCGATTTACTTCCCAACATTGCCTACACTCTGGAACGAGCCAAAAAATTCGAATTTACCGAACAGTTCATGTACCTGGACTGGGGGATTATCTACACACCAAACAAATCCTCAATCCACACCCTTTTCGATTTACAGGGCAAGTCAATCAGTGTCCTTAAAAAAAGTATTTACGCAGAAGGACTTTCCAAACTGCTTGACCAGTTCGATATTCAGGCAAATTTTATTGAATTGGATCAATTCAGCGATGTGCTGGCCGCTACCGAATCTGGCAAGAGTGATGCGGGGCTGGTTGCCCAGGCCTTTGCCCTGAAGACCGCAGGAAATTACAATATTGCGCCAACAGACATCTATTGCTCACCGGTCAAAATTCGTGTTGCCGCCAAAAAGCATCGGCTTCCTGAAGTCATTGCAACCCTGAATCATGGGTTCAATATTTTAAAGAATGATAAATCTTCCTACTATTACCAGCGGCTTCATTACTGGACCTCCAGATATAACCAAAAAGCGATTCCGTCATGGTTGTATTACTCCATTATCTCCGGGGCCATTTTGGTCTTGTTACTTGTAAGTTTTGTCGTTGCTTTAAGAAAAGCCGTCCACCTGAAGACCAATGAATTACGTGAGAGTGAAAAGCGTTTGCAACGGGCTATCGACAATGCTCCTTTTCCGATCATGATTCATGCTGAAGATGGTGAAGTTCTGCAACTCAGCAAAGCCTGGTGCAAACTGAGCGGTTACCGACCTGACGAAATTCCAACCGTCAAGTACTGGGTGCGCCTTGCCTGTAGTGAAAATATCGATGTCATTCTGAAACATATCGACCGCCTCTACCACGCCAAAAGCCCACAGGAAAATGGTGAGGTTAGAATCACCGCAAAGGATGGAAGACAGTTAATCTGGGATTTCAGTTCTGCCCCACTGGGAAAGCTGCTCGACAACCGCCAGCTGGTTATTACCATGGCCATGGATATCACTCGCCGCAAGCAGGCTCAAGAGAATCAACTTCAGCTTGAACAACAGATGCTTCATACCCAAAAGCTGGAAAGTCTCGGGGTTCTGGCCGGTGGAATCGCACACGATTTCAACAATATTCTGACCTCAGTTCTGGGTCATACAGAACTGGCCCAACGTCGCCTGGCCAATGAATCACCAGCAACCAGACATTTGGCCCAAATCAAGACGGCAGCCAGCAAGGCCGCAGACCTGGCCAACCAGATGCTGGCCTATTCCGGCAAGGGTAAATTTGTCGTCGAACCTCTGGATCTCAACCTGCTGATCGAAGAAATGATGCATATGCTGAATGTTTCGATCTCAAAAGGCACCGTCCTTCGTTATGATTTTGCCCAGCATCTGCCGACCATTGAGGCCGACGCAACCCAGATCCGTCAGGTCATCATGAATCTGGTTATCAATGCCTCAGAAGCAATCGGAGAAAAAAGCGGAACCATTGCTATCGTTACAGGCGTTATTGACTGTAACAGTGACTATTTAAAAGATGTCTGGCTGGATGAGGGACTGCCCGAGGGGCTCTATACCTTTGTTGAAGTTGCTGACACGGGATGTGGAATGGACCAGAACACCAGAACGCGAATTTTTGATCCCTTCTTCAGCACCAAATTTACCGGACGAGGCCTCGGCATGGCAGCCGTCATCGGGATTATTCGCAGTCACAAAGGCGCTATCAAGGTGTACAGTGAGGTTGGAAAGGGAACAACAATCAAAATTCTCTTCCCCTCCTCGACCCTTCCGGCGGCCCTGTTCAACAAGGACCAGGTGGAAGACAACTGGCAGGGTGATGGAACCGTCCTGATGGTTGATGATGAAGAAACGGTCCGCGGCATTGGAAAATCGATGTTGCAGGAACTCGGATTTGATGTGATCTCGGCGGTGGATGGCAAGGCTGCGGTGAGCCTCTACAAGGAAAGAAAAAAAGATATCAAGTTTGTCCTGATGGATCTGACCATGCCACATATGAATGGCGAAGAAGCCTTTCGCGAGCTTCGTATGATCAATCCACAGGTCAAGGTTATTATTGCCAGTGGCTACAATGAACAGGAAGTCACCCGCAAATTTGCCGGCAAGGGACTGTCGGGATTTTTACAAAAGCCCTATGAGCTCTCATCACTCAGTCGGTTGGTCCGGCAGCTTGTCGGCAACGATTAAAGTGGAAGAAATGACTGCCCTGGCTTCATCCGCCGAACCGTAGCTGTCAACAGCTTGATCGCTGCCTTCAGGTCCTCTTCTGCCAGCAATTCAACCGGAGTATGCATATAACGCAAGGGAATCCCGAGCAGCGCCGTGGCAACACCACCACGTGTCAGTTGCAGGGTATTGGCATCTGTTCCGGTCGCGCGTGGGACGCCGATAATCTGGATCGGAATCCCTTCTTTCTCTGCAGTCTCAACCAGCAGGTCAAACAGAACCGGATTGATATTGGCGCCTCTGGCCAGAACCGGCCCCCTGCCAACCTCAACCCGTCCGATTCCCTTGGCATCGACATCAGGGGTATCGGTCGCATGTGTCACTTCTACCACGATTGCCAGATCAGGATTTACCCCATAGCCACTGGTAGTTCCACCACGTAATCCGACCTCTTCCTGTACCGTACTGACACAGACCAGTTCAGCGGCGAGATCAGGCTCTTTTTTGAGTTCGGCAAAAACCTGACCGACGATAAAGGCCCCCATCTTGTCATCCAGCGCCCGCGACGTCAGGCGACCATTTTGCAGCCGTTGCAAACCGACAGAAAAGGTAATCGGATCACCTATTTTCAGCAGTTTTTCCACTTCTTTACGACTGCTGCAACCAATATCGATATATTGATCCTTGAGTTTGATCACGGTTTCGCGATCTTTGGTTTCGATCAGGTGGATCGCTTTTTTACCGATGATCCCCTTGATCACCCCGCCAGAGGTATGGATATCAACCCGTTGGCCCGGAGAAAGATGCGGATCAACCCCACCGATGGCACCAAAATAGATAAAACCGTCATCAGTTATGTATTGAACCATGAAACCGATTTCGTCACAGTGACCGGCCAGCATGACCCGTGGTCCGCCCTGACCGGCCAGATGTGCCATCAGGTTACCCATCACATCAACCCGCAGTTCATCTGCCAGGGGTTCAAGAACAGCTTTGATGACACGTTGGGCCGGGGCTTCAAATCCGGAAGGACTCGGTGCTTCAACCAGCTCTTTTAAAAAGGAAATTTCAGTGTCAGACAGCATGAAGCCCTCGTTTGACAAGTTCAAGAGAATTGGCCTGTGCTTCAGCAAACTGTTCGGGTGACAGTCCCGCTCCCAGAGCAACCTTGCGCATCATTTCTTCCGAGAACAGATCTCCCGGAACATGCGCATCGTTATTGACCACCAGCCGAGCACCAAATTGTCGGGCCAGTTTGACAACATGGCCATTCGTCAACGAATGACCCTTGCGGGTTGTCACTTCAAGGAAAACCCCGTTCTCTGCCGCCAACTGAACCTCTTCGGCACTGATCAGGCCTGGATGCGCCAGAATATCTACTCGGGCCTCAATGGCGGCCCGGTTGGTTCCACCAATAACCGGTTCAACAATCGTTTCCCCATGGACCGTGACAAGTTGTGCTCCGTTGTCTCGCGCCATCTTCACCACATCCGCAATCATTTGGGGTGGGACATGAGTCAATTCGGCCCCTGCAAGCAGAGTCAGGCCATTGGCAGCTCCCAGTTCAGCAACCACAGGCCGCAATCGGGTCAGGAGTGAAACAATATTACTTTGGTCCGCATGATCGGTAATCGCCAACGCCTTGTAACCCGCAACCGCTGCGCGGCGCACCAGTTCCGCAGGCCCGAGTTCTCCGTCACTGAAAAATGTGTGGGTATGCAGATCGATCATATCAATCTCCCTGAGAGGACAAACTTCAACTGACAAGTTCGCCCAGGTTTGAATTGCGAAACACTTTGGTAATTTTCACATCGACAAGCTGCCCGATCAGTTCTGACGGACCGGCAAAGTTGACAATCCGGTTCCATGTGGTGCGCCCGAAAAGCTGTCCCTTGCCCTGCTTGCTTTCACCTTCGACCAGGAGGGTCAAGGTTGCTCCCAAATCAGATTGCCAAATTTGCTGGCTTCGTTCCTGTTGCAGCTCCAGCAAACGCTCAAACCGCTGCTGCTTGATTCGTGCCCCTGTCTTGTCTTCCAGAGCTGCCGCCTCGGTCCCGGTTCTCCGGGAATAGAGAAAAGTAAAGGCATCGGCATAACCAACGTCGGCCACCAGATCAAGAGTCTGGGCGAATTCCTCCTCGGTTTCTCCGGGAAACCCGACAATAATATCGGTCGACAACCGAATCTCGGGACAGGCTTTTTTCAGCTTTGCAACGGTTTGCAGATAGTCCTCACGGGTATAACCCCGATTCATCAGTTGGAGGATCCGGTTGGAACCGGCCTGTACCGGCAGATGTAACTGATGACAAAGATTTTCAAGCTCGGCAAAACAGGCAATCAACTCATCAGAAAGATCTTTCGGGTGGCTGGTGGTAAAACGTAACCGCGACAACCCCTCAACCGCAGCCACTTTACGAACCAACTGGGCGAAATTGATTTCACCCTCTTCCTTGTTGCCGTAGGAATTCACATTCTGGCCCAGCAGAGTCACTTCACGAACCCCCTGCGCCACCAGAGCCTCAACTTCGGCAATAATTTCATGACTCGGACGACTGACCTCTCGTCCACGGACATGAGGAACAATGCAATAGGTACAAAAATTGTCGCAGCCCTGCATGACCGTTACAAAGCGGGTCACCGTATCGAGTTCGCTGCGTTGCGGAAAAAGGTTGAGACGGGTTTCCCGGTCGAGAAACCCCGTCAGGCTGAGCCGACGATTGCCCTCTTCTGCCTGCTGCACCAGTTCAGGCAGACGATGTACGTTGTGGGTTCCAAAAACCAGATCGAGATACGGAACCTCATCGAGCATCTTTTGACCTTCCTGCTCGGCAACACAGCCCCCGACCCCGATGATCAGTTCGGGTCGGGCATCCTTCAGCGGCTTAAAACGCCCCAGGTGCCCGTAAACCTTACGTTCAGCCTTGTCACGCACACTACAGGTATTCAGCAGGACCAGATCGGCCTGTTCTGCTTCGTCAACCTGCTGATAGCCGATATCACCCAGCAGACTGACAATACGTTCAGAATCGACCACATTCATCTGACAGCCGAAGGTTTCAAGATAAAAACATTTTTTCATTGTTGATGACATATCCACACGTTGAAGTCATTGCCGTTTTAACCAGAATGCGGCGCATCTTACTCCGGCAGAAGAGACCCGTCAAACCTTCAGTTGGAGACAGTGGTCATAGAGAAGATCAACCAGAACTTGCGGCTGTTCAATACAACTGACAACCAACACATCTGTTTTGGCAGCAACAATTCGCACACTGGCCAAATGCTCGCCATGTTTTTTGATCTTGAGCTCGCGGATCTCACTCAACGAGGCTTGCCAGCCACAACTGGCCAACAACCGCTGATCTGTCAACTGGTAGAATATTTTGGGCCAGCGCCAACGCGCAATCAGAATCTGCAGCGGGCCGAAAACAAAACTGCCCACAATAAGGGGAAGAGGCAAGAACCCCAACCAGACAGGATGACCATCCTTGATCAATTGCAGGGCCAACATCAGCCAGAAACTGCTCGCCAGAAAAAGGGCCGAACCGGCTATCGCCTGCTTCCAATAACGAAAAGTGAAGCAACGCGGCGCCGGTCGACCTTGCCAGAGAACAGTTTCGCCCTCTGCCAGACTCGACCAGTTCATTGCAGAGGCTCCATCTGTCGCAAGCGATTAGCCGCACTACGACCCAGTTTGCCGGACGGATCTGCCTTGGCGACCGCCAGATAGAGTTTTCGTGCTCCCGCCTTGTCGCCGGTATGCTCACGGGCTTCAGCCAGCATATAGCCCCCTTCAAGGGTGGGGAGAAGTTTGAACCCCGCCTCCAGCTGAACATGAGCCTTGGCATATTGTTTCTTCTGCAAATAGAGATATCCAAGAGCCAGCCGTGACTGATAGTAATCATCCTGCAAATGGACCGCTTTAATCAGATAGCGCCTGGCAGGAACCCGATCTTCGCGGCGCAGATAAGCCAACCCCAAACCGGTGAGAATCAGCGGCTGGTCCGGGGCTTCAAGTAAAGCCTGATGGTAAAGCTTAACGGCTTCGTCAAGCCGTCCCTGCTGTTCCAGATTTCTGGCCCGATCAAAGGTCGCGTACCCTTGCCGGGTTCGCGTAAGAGCTTCAATCGCCCGCGCAAAGGTCACCGCATCCTGTCCGTCACCTGCGGCCTCAGGATATCTGACCGAAATATACCGACGATTTTCTGCCAATCGCTCCGCTGAAAAAGGATGGCTGCGAAACAGGCCGTTCAACCATTGAGGGTTGGCTCCGTTTTCAACCTTGCGGTAGAAATACTCTTGCAACTGAACGGCTCCGACAGGGTCATAACCTGCCTTGACCATGTAGTCGATCCCCAGACGGTCAGATTCGGTTTCCTGATCGCGTGAGTAACGTTTATCGATCAAGGTTGCGGCAACACCTCCGGCCTGATTGAATATTGGGCCATATCCCGCAGCATCGGCCAGACCACCAAGAAGACCAACCGTAGCACTCAGAAGCGTGCTGCGCTGCATCCCCTGTAAGCTGTGCCGAGCCGTCACATGACCGATTTCATGCCCCAGAACCGCTGCCAGTTCTGCCTCGTTTGATAAGTTGACCAACAAACCGCGGGTAATGGCAATATAGCCACCCGGCAGGGCAAATGCGTTAGGAGCTGAATCATTGACAATCTCAAAACGAAACTGAAGCTCGGGACGATGACTCTGGCGCGCAAGACGCTGGCCAACCCGGTTGACATATGACCTCAATTCAGAATCCTTCAGGATCCCGCCATTTCTCTGGAGAGCCTGTTCATAGGCCGGTTTCCCCAGGGAAACCTCTTCGGCAGTGGACATATTGACCAGAGCCAGCTCCGAATGACCGGTCACCGGGTTAACCGCACAACCGGCCAGCCAGCCGGTTGTCGACAAAAGAATCACAACCAGCAACAGTTTTTTTATTATCTGTTCAGAAAGATTTTTCAATGAAGCACTCCCTGTCGGCCTGAAATGTCCGTCAAAATTACCATGTGTCACACCAATCGGCCAACATTTTGTGTGCAGGATCATTTGTCTGACAGACGGGGTCAGGATAATTCCTTGTCTGTTCACCCGCCAAACCTTATTATCAAGTGTCTGCACGGGACAAGGACAACCACTGACCCGGAAGGGGGACGAATGGTTCTGGACAAGGAAGAGCAGCAACAACTGATACAGATTGTACGCAACGCCATTGACGGCTGTCTGAGCGGACGCAAAGCAAACCCTGAGAGCTCGGACAAATCAGCTCTGAACCAGTTGGCCGGCTGTTTTGTCACCATCAAAACCGACGGGCAGCTGCGTGGTTGTATCGGAAACTTTGTCAGTGAACAGCCTCTTTATCTTGAAGTGGCCCAAATGGCTGTCGCTGCGGCAACCAACGATCCACGCTTTTATGCCATGGGACCTGAAGATATCGGGCATTACAGCTTGGAGATCTCGGTTCTTTCCCCGTTGGAAAAGATCGATGACATCACAAAGATCGAGGTCGGTACCCACGGCATCTATCTTGAAAAAGATTACTGTCGCGGTGTTCTGCTGCCCCAGGTCGCGACTGAGCAGGGTTGGGACCGTATGACATTTCTGGAGCAGACCTGCGTAAAAGCCGGATTGCCCCCAGATGGATGGAATCTTCCCCAGACCGATATTTATATTTTTTCAGCACAAATCATCCATGAAGACCGCAAAGAAAATCTTTAACGGATAATTTAAGGAGGGAGTGTCAAATGCGCTATATCTGCACCAATTGTGGGTACACCTACGATCCGGCAGCGGGTGATCCTCTTGCGAACGTTCCCGCAGGGACTTCTTTTGACGACCTGCCGGAGGGCTGGTGCTGCCCTCTTTGCTATCTGGGGAAAGAGGTTTTTGACCCCCTCGATTAATAAAAAAGGCCCCCTGCTTTCAGGGGGCCTTTTCGTTACAGGGATATCAGACAAATACTATTCGGCGGTGCGAATGATGACATCGATCCGCCGATTGATGGCACGACCTTCGGGAGTATCATTTGCCGCCAGGGGCCGCTCCGAGCCATATCCAATGGCAAGAACCTTTTCAGGTTTGATGGCATCGTTGGCGACAAAGTAACCACGCACCGCGTTGGCCCGCTGTTGAGAAAGCTGCTCATTGGCAGCTGCTGAACCGGTACTGTCGGTATGGCCTTCAATCACCACACTCGGTTCACCAAAAATATGAATCGCCGACCGTACCGTACTCAGCAATTCATAATTATCCGGCAGAATGAACGCCTGACCGACCGGGAAACGAATTGCTTTCAGGCGAATCACCAGGTTATGTCCCTGTTTGTAGACCTCGGCCTGATCCTTTGAAAACAGTTTCTGAACCTCAACAAAGCGCATCTGGAACCGGTGCTCTATTTCCAGTTTTTCTTTGGCTTCCCGCTCCTTTGCCTCGAGACGTTCACGTGCCTTCTGAGCTTCTTTAGACTCACCTACCAGGGTGGCAATTCTCTTTTTCTGCTCAAGAATCACCTGCTGTTTTTCTTTGATTTTTCCTTCAAGTTTGGCCCGATCCTCTTTGATCTTTTTTTGCAGATACTGATTATCCTGCTGCAAGGTTGCTATTGACGCATGAATATTCTGCAGCTGGACGGTCCATTCCTGATCTCGCATATCCGGGGCATGCAGCTTTTCCGTCGTCTGCTGCAACAGATCTTCAACCCAAAGGACCATCGACTCGGCAGTCATGGCCTCAACTCTCTTGATCTGCTTCATGACCTGCTCAAGACGCTTGACCTGAAACAAAGCCAGAGCCGCTTTTTTTTGCATCCGTTCACGTTGATAACGTTGCTCGGTAATAAAACGGTCCGCCTCGTTCAGCGCCTCTTTGGCACCTGCATAGGTTTCAGGAGCAATTTTTGCGGCCATATTCTTTTCAGCCGCACTCAGAAGAGTTCTGACCTCACCCAGAGTTTTGTCTTTAATGGCGCGTAATTCAAGGTCCAGATAGGTCTGGGCCACTTTGGCATCGTGATTCTTGGCGCGGGCAATGTCACCATTTTCAATGCTGCGTGTCAGGTCCAAAAATTCATCCTCAACCTGGCGGTAATCCTCTGAATATTCCATAGCGCCTGCTTTGATTGCTGCAGTTCTGGCGGCGATGGAGGGACCGATCACTGTTTTGGCAACCCGGGCATAATCATGGGCTTTTTCAATATACGCCTGGCCGTAGGCAATTTTTTCAAGAATTTTCTCAGCAGGTTCACCGACCGTCATTCCTTTACGAGCCTTTTCCAGCTGAACACCAGCCTTGGCATACCAGGTTGGAGAAAGTACGTTTAAATGTTGCTGGCGCCCATCAAATACGGCACTTGTCAAAGCAGTGATCTGGGCACTTGGGTCTTCGGTTAATTGCAGCTTGGCAACCTTGATCTTTGGAGCACCACAGGCCGCAAGAAGCAGAACGAGGATTAAATATCCAACCCACAAGGCTGATCGTTTTTGTGAAATCATTGTTTTCCTCCGCCTATACGGCAAAATACTTGGCCTGGGGATGATGAGCAACCAGGGCAGAAGTTGTCATCTCCGGTACCATTTCATAGTTCTCTGTCAGGCTGATACCAATCTTCTCTGGTTGCAACAACTCAAACAAGGGTTGCTGCAACTCCAGATCAGGGCAAGCCGGATATCCGAATCCGTAGCGGCTGCCACGATATTGCTGAACGACGAACCCATTGACATCCTGTGGTTCGGCACTTGAAATACCCAATTCCTGACGCATCTGCATATGCCAGTACTCCGCCAGAGCATCTGTCAATTCAACGCCGAACCCATGCCACAACAGGTAATCCTTGTAACTGTCTGCCTCGTAAAGAGCTTTGGTTTTTTCTGCTATTTTCGATCCGAGGGTCACCACAAAAAGTCCGGCGATGTCATTCCCTTCGTCCCGGGAGCGAAAGAAATCGGCAATACACAGATTGGGAGCAAAACCCTGACGGGGAAAACCAAACGGATATTTTTTGCCGTCCTGCTCCAGAATCAGCTCATTCCCATCACTGTGGCAGGAGAAGTAGCCATAAGCCACCTGGGGCTGCAATAGCCCTTCGGCAAGAGCTTCGGCCTTGATCTGCTCAAAGGCTGGCAGAACCTCGGTCTGGACCAATTGTTCGTAGTCTTCAACCGAAAGCTTCCCACGACGATATCCCCAACGGCCCCGAAACAAGGCTTGCTGGTTCAAAAATGGCAGTATCACATCCAGATCATCGATCTGCAGATTGCGTGAACCCAGAAAAGGCGGTTCCGGGACACTCACCTGGCGCTCAACTTCTATTTTGGGGCCGGGGCGAGAATCGGGAGCTGCTTTTTGTGCCTCCACTTTGGTTGATTCAAGTTTGCCCGCCTCAAACTCGCGCACAGCCTTGAGCCCGGCAAAAGCGTCAGCACAATAGACAACGGGAGAGTGATAGCGAGGAGCACATTCTTCGGCAATAAAGCGCGCTGTTAAAGCCGCGCCACCAAGAAGGATTGGCTGGGTCAGCCCGGCGGCCTGATACTGGGCAAGATCCTCTTTCATCAGCAAGGCTGACTTGACCAACAACCCGGAAAGACCGATAACATCAGGTTGCAACTCTCTGGCCCTGGCGATAATTTCTTCAGCTGGAACCTTAATCCCGATGTTGTAAACCCGGTAACCATTATTGGAAAGAATGATATCGACCAGGTTTTTACCAATATCATGCACATCGCCTGCAACAGTCGCCAACAGAATACTGGTTTGTTCTTCACCATCAATCTTTTCCATAAAAGGCTCAAGCTGAGCAACCGCCTGTTTCATAGTTTCAGCCGATTGCAGGACAAAGGGAAGTAACAGCTCTCCCCGCCCAAACAGCTCACCGACTTCGCGCATCGCCGGAACCAGCAAGGTATTGATAATATCCAGTGGCTGCCAGCGCCCACGCAGGGTCGTCAATAAATCTTCAAGTCCCTCCTTGTCCCCTTTGAGCAGTTTCTGGCGCAATATTTCTTCGGGACGCTCATCTACTTCATCATCTGTGTCATCTTCGTCTATGGCCTGCTCGAAGTGGTCAATGAAGGCCATCAAGGGGTCCACACCACGGTTGTAGAGCAAGTCAAAGCAGACTTCACGATCCTCCTGGCTGATGGATGCCAGAGGCAGGATTTTGGCCGCATCAACAATGGCCGTATCAAGCCCGGCCTCTACCGCTTCATGGAGAAAAACTGAATTGAGCACCTTACGGGCTGCAGGCCGTAAACCAAAAGAGATGTTACTGACCCCCAGAGTAAAGCTGACCTCGGGTAATTCCTTTTTTACCTGACGGATTGCCTCCAGGGTCTCGATTGCTGCGGTCCGCATGGTTTCATCTCCCGAACCAACGGTAAAGGTCAGAAGATCAAAGATAAGATCCTGCGATCTGAGGCCGTAGGTATTGACTGCAAGATCATGAATCTGCCTGGCAACCCTGACCTTTTCATCGCATGTCAGGGCCATTCCTTTTTCGGATATGGTCAGGGCAACGACGGCGGCACCATACTTTTTGGCAACCCGGCAGATGGCATCAAGATTTTTACCGCCATCTTCCAGATTGATTGAATTGATAATTGCCCGCCCCGGATAGAGCGGCAATGTTGCAGCAATCGTTTCGGGACTGGTTGAATCGATCATCAATGGTGCTTTGCAGGAACCCGCAAAAAGCTGAACCAGTTTCAGCATGTCACTTTTTTCATCGCGCCCGGCATAGGCCACCGACAGATCAAGAACCTGGGCGCCGCGGGCTTCCTGGTCGAGGGCTACTTTAAGACAGGCATCCCAGTCTTCGGCAAGTAACGCCTCACGAAAGGCCTTGGAGCCGTTGGGATTACAGCGTTCACCAATCAGAAGTGGTGGGATATCCTGACAAAGTTCAACCGCCTGATAGAGGCTGGCAACCGACTTTTTCATTGATTCACCTCGCGCACAGCAGGGACAGCATCGGCAAGTTTCGCACTCAGTGCCTTGATATGGGCCGGACTTGTACCACAACAACCGCCTACAATGCTGACACCGTAGCTGGTCACAAACTGGTGCATCTGGTTGGCAAAATCTTCCGGTGAGAGGGGATAAACCGTCTGCCCGTTGATCACTTCAGGTAACCCCTGATTGGGGATAACGGATATCCGCCGGGGCCAATGCTGACTCAGATAGCGAATATGACTTGCCATATCCTGAGGACCGGTCGCACAGTTCAAGCCAAGAGACAGCAAGTTGAAGGGTTCAAGAGTCGCAACAACTGCCGCAATGTCTGAACCGACCAGCATTGTTCCCTGCTGCTCGATCGTCACCGAAGCCAGTACCGGCACCTCGGAACGTCCACTGGCAAGCACTTCGAAAATACTGATAAGGGCCGTTTTGGTTTGCAGTAGATCCTGACAGGTTTCCACAATCAGGCAATCAACACCGGCTTCGAGTAAAGTCTCAACCTGTTCACGAGTCGATTTCACCAGTTCTTCGACCTCGATATGACCCAGGCTTGGCAATTTGGTTCCTGGCCCCACAGAACCGGCGATATATTTATGGGGATGGCCGGCGATGGCAGTCCGGGCATTTTCAACCGCAAGTCGGTTGATTTCCTTGACCCGATCCTGCATCCCGTACTCGGCAAGAACGACGCTTGAAGCACCAAAGGTATCCGTTTCTATAACCATGGCCCCGGCCTCAACCATCGACTGGTGCAACTGGATGATAAACTCTGGCGCATACAGATTGAGGACCTCGTTGCACCCCTCACAGCCTCCCCAAGCCTGCTCAGGTATCGACATCTGTTGCAGATTGGTGCCACAGGCACCATCAAAAATCAAAACCGGATGGTCAGTAAAGTGCATAGAAATTCCTTTACAAGTAACGTTCAAGTCAGGGGAAACAAATCACCCTTTGTGCGCCCCCTCAGAAGACAGCCGATGACAGGTAGCCGAAGAGTATAGACTGTTCATTACTATAAAAAAAGCCCTGATCATCCTATCCTGAATCTTTCCAGCCTGTTCCAGATATTTTTACCCGGTACAGCATCAGGTATCCAACCCTTTAAAACATTTAGCGTGAGATTGATCAAAAGCGACACAGATGTTATTTTGCTGAGACGCACAGAGCGATTCACAACCAATTTCATGATAGACTCGATAAAGAGAAAAATGAGGGGAAGATGACAACCGTGCTACCTGTTTCAACCGCCACCAGTAGTGAGAGTGGCGACGTCGTTGCAGCAAGAGGGGATCAAAAGATGCCACAACGTCTGGGAGAGTTGCTGGTCGCAGAAAAGCTGATTACTGCCGACCAACTGGAAGATGCCATTGAGGCCCAGTGCCTTTACGGGGGCCGCATCGGGACCAGCCTGATCGAGCTTGGCTATCTGGATGAAGAAGAAATTGCCAGAACCTTAAGCCGCAAGCTTCACCTGCCCTACATTGAACAAGAGCTTTTGATGAAGATCCCGTCTGAAGTGATTGACCTGATGCCACAAAAACTGGCCTGTAAGCATCTGGCTATTCCTTGCAGGCTGGAGAAGAAAAGGCTCTATCTGGCCATGTCGGACCCGACCAATCTGACAACAATTGATGCACTGGCTTTTCGCCTCGGGTTCATCATTGTTCCGGTCGTTGTCCCCGAACTTCGCCTGATGCTGGCCTTGCAGAAATACTATCACCTTGAGCTTTCTCCACGTTTCTACAGTCTCAGTCAAAGAATAACGACCAAAAGACGCAAAACGACAAGTCGTTCGGCACCCTCCCCAAAAACACCCGGGAAACAATCCAGGACAGAGCCCCCTCTGCTCGAGGTGACCGATGAAGACATTGTCGATACGTCAAATCCCGACGAAGAAAACTGGCCGTTACTGGGAGAAAAGGACACTCTCGATGATCTTTCGGATGCCGAATATCAGGAACTGATCAATATGCCTGAGCACCTGCGTCAAGACCCTTCTGATGCCAGTGTAAAAGCAGGTGCAGATCGACAGGTCACCCTGGAGGTTGCCAAACTAAGTGCCGAAGAGCAGCATCCTTTTGCGCTCCTTTGCAAAAGTTTACTCACAGCGGAAAACCGAGATGATATCGCTGATGCGATCATCGACTATCTCTCGTCCATTGGCAAAGGAGTCGCATTGTTGATGGTCAAGGGAGAAACCGCAACCGGCTGGAAAGCGGCTTTTGCAGGAGAACCATTGCCCGACTTTTCACAGCTGCAAATCCCTCTCAACCAACCCTCAATTCTGCAAACGGTTGCAGACAGTAAATCCTGCTATCTGGGGCCCCTGCCACATGACAGCAACAACCTCCACCTCGCCAGTTTTTTCACTCAACAGCCCCCGGAAATGGTTTTGCTGATGCCTCTTTTGCTCCGTGGGCGTCTTGTCAGTATTCTCTACCTGCAAGAGACTGATACCTCCATTCAGCAGCAGTTGCCAGAGATCCAGAAACTGGCCGCAAAAGCGGCTATGGCCTTTGAAATGCTGATTCTCAAAAATAAAATCACAATGGGGTAAAAGCTGATGGGTGAAACAGGGCCAGATCATCTGAATTCAGCACAGGCCGAACGTTTGACGTCAACCCTGACGGCAACAACCTCACAACTGTTTCATCTTGTCCTTGAAACCGATATTGAAATTCTCAAAGCTCTCCTGCACAACCCGAACCTGAACAATGAACATTTGCTGGCACTTCTGAAGCGAAGCGATCTTTCTGAAAGTATTCCCAAGCTGATCTATCAACACCGCAAACAAGCCCTTTCTCATGCCCTGATTCTGGCTCTTGCCAAAAACCCGGCAACACCCGGCAGCCTGGTTCGGACTCTGCTCCCCAATCTGCGACTGTTTGAACTGGTCGACCTCTGTTTTATCCCCGGAGCAGCATCTGACCACAGAATTGCTGCAGAGCAGGCCATTTTACAACGCTTGCCGACTATTCCAGTTGGCAACAAAATAACTCTTGCCCGCCGTGCGACATCAATCATTGTCGGAGAGATCCTCAAAGAAGGAGATGCACGGACCATTGAAGCCTGTCTTAACAGTCCACGCCTCAAAGAAGCTGCCGTTTTTCAATTTCTGAATGGTAGTGAGGCTACGGCAACAACCATTTCTATTGTCGCCCGGCATAATCGCTGGCAACAACGACCCAACCTGAGAATGGCAATTCTTAAAAACCGCCAGACTCCGGCAATCTGGTTCACCCTCTGGATGCCGAAACTCCCCCTTGCGACACTGAAACAGCTACTCGCCAGTCAACGTCTGTCTCAACAACAAAAATCCCTGATCAAAACAGAAATCACGCGACGCACCAGGCACTGAGCACCTGGCTTCTCTGTCTTTCTCAGTTTTTCAGTTGCAACAACAATCAATTTCGTTAGAATTGCTGCACAGATATCATTAATAATTATCCATGGAGTCCCCCTTGACAACCTCAGACGTTCAAGCCCGCATTGACCAGATGATCGCAGATGGTGTCAAACTTCCCTCCCCTCCGGCAATTGCTGTCAAAATTCTTAATGCCGTACAGCAGGAAGAGCCCTCTCTCACCGAGTTGGCAAGTATCATCTCTTCCGACCCCGCACTCACTGCCAAAATGTTGCGGGTTGCCAACTCAGGCTTCTATTCGCTGCAGTACGAAGTCACCAGCATAGGTAAGGCGCTGACCGTGCTGGGCGTAAATATTTTGAAAAATATTGCGCTTTCGTTTGTCATTGCCCAGGAGATGCGCGGACCGATAGATCAGGGATTTGATTTTGATTATTTCTGGCGACGCTCTGTTACCGCTGCGGTTGCGGCAGAACTGCTGGCGGACCAGATCGGCCACCAGAGTGATGATACCTTTGTTACTGCCCTGCTCGCCGATATAGGAGTTTTGATTTTACATCAGGCAATGCCTGATGCTTATTCAAAAGTGATTGAAGATAAAAAACTCTCCGGTGACCCAACATCCGTCGTTGAAACACGACTTCTTGGGATCAACCATTGTGAAATGGGTTCTGCAATCCTTGAACGCTGGGATCTCCCGGCAACCATCTATCAGACAATTCGCTATCAGCATGATCCGCAGCAAGCCCCTGAAGAATATCAGAATTCTGCTGAATTAATCCGGATTGCTGACGAGCTCTCATCCATCTACCATGATCCCAATTGCGGTGAAAAGGTTCGTCTTCTCCAACAACAACTGATGCAGAGCTTTGACTTGTCCGAAGAAAAAATTCTCCACCTGGTCGATGCTGTTGCCAGTCGCAGTATTGATATCCTCACAACCTTTGAGATTGACCCCTGCGATCTCAAACCTTATTCACAGATGCTCCAGGAAGCCAACGAAGAGCTGGGGCGACTTAATCTTTCATATGAACAATTGATCATGGAGCTAAAAGGAGCGAAGGAAGAAACAGACCGCCTTGCCGCAGAACTTCGCGAAGCAAATTCCAAATTACGCGAGCTGGTCTTTCGTGACGGCCTGACCGGACTTTTCAACCACCGCTACTTTCAGGAAGTTGTCGATCGCGAGATTGACCGGGCTGAACGCTATCGCACCACTTTTTCCCTGATCATGTTCGACCTCGATTTTTTTAAAAAGGTCAATGATACCTACGGCCACCCCAATGGTGATCTGGTTTTGATGAATATTGCTCATATCGTGCAGAAAACGGTTCGCCCCAGTGATATCGTCGCTCGCTACGGCGGAGAAGAATTTGCGGTTATTTTGCCTGAGACGGATGAATCAGGCCTTAAAGTATTTGCTGAACGTCTGCGCCGCAGTGTGGAGCAGATGGCAACCCTGATCGACCATAAAGAAGTTCGCATCACAATCAGCGTTGGCGGAACCTGTTACCCGGTAACTGCTGGGAAAATAGACAAAAGACTCATTATTGATACGGCCGACCGGGCGCTCTACTCATCTAAAAACAACGGGCGAAATCGTGTCACTCTTCTTCCTCTCGATGTCTGAAAACGAACAAAGATCCCTCCAGGCAACTGCCGCCACTCAAAACTATCTCCACAATTGATTTTTCGTCCCGAAAATGAAATGATGCGCTGCTTTTAGCACCCGAATCAATCATTCCACAGGAGTCTGTCTGGTGAAAACATACGTCAGCGAACAACTGCAACAAATTATCGAGGTCTTGCAACAACAACAGTTTCTTCCAGCCGATCTGACTCCACGTTTTACGGTGGAACGCACCAGGGACAAAAGTCATGGTGATTTTGCCACCAACCTGGCCCTGACTCTGGCCAAACCTGCAGGGACCAATCCACGGCAGGTTGCTGAAAAGATTGTCGCATTGCTGCCTGACAAGGGGGCGATAAAAAAGGTTGAAATTGCCGGGCCCGGATTTATAAATTTCTTTCTTGATGAAACCTGGTTGGCGCGACAGGTCAAAAATGCTCTGGATGATTCACGTCTGGGCGTGGCACAGGTTGAACGCCCCCAGAATATTGTTATTGACTACTCCTCCCCCAACCTTGCCAAAGAAATGCACGTCGGTCATCTGCGCTCTACTATTATTGGTGATGCTGTCGCTCGCACCCTCGAATTTTTGGGTCACAAGGTCATCCGTCAGAACCATGTTGGTGATTGGGGAACCCAGTTCGGAATGCTGCTGGCGTTAATGGAAGAGCGGCGTCAGCAAGGACGCGAAATCAGCATGGAACTGTCTGACCTTGAAAGCTTTTACCGTGAAGCCAAACAACAATTTGACGCATCACCTGATTTCGCAACCAGAGCCCGCCAGTTGGTCGTCGATCTGCAATCCGGGGATGCGACCTGCCTGAATCTGTGGCGGGAGTTTCTGGATATCTCCCTTAGCCACTGTCAAAAGCTTTATGATCGTCTCGGGGTCAGCCTTGGCCCGGACGCGGTCCATGGTGAAAGTGCCTACAATGATGATTTGCCGCAGGTTATTGCAGATCTGGACAAGGCGGGTCTTCTAACTGAAGACCAGGGAGCCAAATGTGTTTTTCTGGACGAATTCAAGGGGCAGGACGGAAACCCGCTGCCGATGATTGTACAAAAAAAGGATGGGGGCTATCTCTACGCAACAACTGATCTGGCCGCATTGCGCTATCGGCAAAAACAACTGTCTGCTGAGCGTATTCTCTATTTTGTTGATGTCCGTCAGTCTCTCCATTTTCAGCAATTGTTCGCAGTCGCTCGCAAAGCTGGTTTTCTGGATCCGGCAACCCGGACTGAACATATGGGATTTGGAACCGTCATGGGCGAGGATGGCAAACCATTCAAAACCCGGAGCGGCAAGGTTGCCAAGTTGGCCGATTTGATCGATGAGGCAGAAAGCCGCGCACGGGCACTGGTAGCTGAAAAGAATCCGCAAATGGACGCCTCCGAACTTGACGATATAGGACGTGTTGTCGGTATTGCTTCAATCAAATATGCCGATTTAGCTAAAAATCGCAGCAGTGATTATCTTTTCAGCTTCGACAATATGATCAGTTTCGAAGGTGACACCGGCCCGTATATGCTCTACGCCTACACCCGGGTTGCCAGTATCTTTCGCAAGGCCGAGGTTGATGAAAACAGCTTGAGCGGAGAGATTGTCCTGACCGAAGAAATTGAACGGGAACTGGCGAACCGCTTGATTCAATTCTCGGAAATACTGACCAGAGTCGCAGAACGCGGCACTCCACATTTGCTCTGTGGTTATCTTTATGACCTGGCCAGCAGCTTTTCAAGCTTTTATAAAAACTGCCCTGTCCTTGGTGCCGACACTGAAACCGAGCGCAACAGTCGTTTGCAGCTTTGCCTGTTGACGGCACGAATCCTCAAACAGGGACTATCCCTGCTGGGAATTGGTACTCTGGAACGGATGTAACCAGAGAAAGCCTGTTTTTTTCATAAACTCCAGTTATCAGCCTGCTCAAAAAAAAAAGTGCCCCGTCCCGGAGGAGATCGGGAGGGGGCAAAAAGCGGTCTGCAAGCAGACCACGGAGAGATTGGTTGAGAAAACTCCAGATACTTCGGAGTTTGTTTTTCTCGGTATCCGAATCAGCAATCTCGGTGCCAAGAACTCCCCAATGGCTGCCTCAGTAAAACATAAATAATTTCAACTGCTTACATACGTCACAGCAATCACAAAATCTGTGTCAGTCCAAGAAAAGGAAGAATGCCCGCCTAAAATGACCAGTATTGGCCAGTCAGACGGGCGGAAGAAATACGGCCAATCATCCCGGCAAATTAACTGTCAGAACCTGCCAGGTCATATTTTTCCAATTTGTAGCGCAATGTCCCCCGCGGTACGTTCAAAATTCGCGCGGTTTTGGCGACATTCCCTCCGGTAATGGAAAAGGCTTTGGTAATCAGTTCTTTTTCTACCTGCCCGACAACATCATCCAGAACAATCCCTTCGGGAGGGATTTCAAAACAAAAGGGACCCTCGCTCTGCGGTGATTCTCCCCATATTTCGCGCGGCAGATGTTCGGGTCTGATTTCTTCTATATTGTGCATAATACAAATACGCTCGACAACATTACGTAGTTCACGCACATTTCCCGGCCAGTGGTAACGCAGCATCAAATCAAGAGCATCGCGTGAGAACCTGCGCATCGCCTTGTTGAATTCACGGCTGAATCGCTGGAGAAAATGCTCAAGCAGGCTTGGAATATCTTCGCGACGTTCACGTAATGGCGGAATGTGGATAGGAAAAACGTTGAGTCGATAGTACAGATCCTCCCGAAAGGCTTTGGCCTCAATGGCATTTTTCAACTCGGCGTTGGTTGCGGCAATAATTCGAACATTGATATCGATATTGCGATTGCCTCCCAGACGTCTGATTTTTCGATCTTCAAGCACTCGCAGCAATTTAACCTGCAACCCCATGTCCATCTCACCAATTTCATCGAGGAAGATCGAACCATTGTCCGACTCTTCAAACAGGCCGATCTTACGGGTCTTGGCGTCGGTGAAGGCTCCCCTTTCATGGCCGAACAACTCACTTTCAAGCAAATTAAACGGCAAGGACCCGCAGTTGATCTCGATAAACGGCTTATCCACCCGCGGAGACAGATTATGAATTGCCTGAGCAACCAGTTCCTTACCTGTCCCGCTTTCCCCGGTTATCAGAACAGTTGCCGTTTCATGTTTGGCAACTTCACGAATCTGCCTGAAAATCTGCAGCAGTGCCTGGCTGCTGCCGACCATATTGATATCATCTTCTTCTGGCGCCAGACGTTTTACCTTGCGCCTCAGGGCCTGGGTCTCAAGGGCCAATTTGACAATCAGATGGATGGCGTCGGCCTTGAACGGTTTTTTAATATAGTCGTAAGCCCCGATTTTTAGCGCCTTGACCGCACTTTCTACAGTGCCATAACCGGTAATGATGATGACAAGAACATCTGGATCAACTTCTTTCATCGAACGCAAAACGTCCAGACCACTTTTATTCCCCAGGTTCAAATCAAGCAAAACCAGGCTGATTTCTTCTTCGGCAACTATCTTGACCGCCTCATCCGGTGAACCGGTCGACTGCGAGCGATAGCCATCATCCGCCAAGATCCGCTCAAGGTTCTCACGAATAAAGGCCTCATCATCAACAATCAGAATCTTTTCCATCAGGACAACTCCCTGCAAACGGTTCACGGCACATCAAGACAGTTCTTGATTGCAAATATAGCGAGGGTTGGTGGTTAAAACAAGAAAAATGGTGGTTTTTAGCCACACGCCGGGGTATTACGGGGGAGTTTGAATCCAAAAAGGGAGATTTGATGCAGCCCAAGGGGCGATTTTTCGCCAATTATGCGTTTTTTTCAATGGGTAAACTGAGGGTGATTCGGGTTCCTTGCCCAATGGTGCTCACGGCTTTGATCGATCCACCATGGTCAGAAACGATGTTGTGACTGATCGACAGGCCCAGGCCTGTCCCGTCTCCCCCTTTACTGGTGTAGAAAGGTTCAAAGATCAGATCGAGTTTGCCGGATTCAATACCGCAGCCATTATCAGCGACCACCACCTGAACATTTTTTTCTGAACAGCTAACCGAAATTTGTAATTGCCCTCCCTCAGGCATGGCGTCGATTGCATTACTGAACAGGTTGAGAAAAACCTGTTTCAAGCGGTCGGCATCGAGCTGCAACAGGGGAAGATCAGCGGCATAATGCTGGATGATTTCAATCTGCTGCCGTTCGCATTGTTTACGCACCAGAAAAACAGAATCATCAACCACACTGGTCAGATCTGCGGCAACCAGACAGGGTTTGGATACGGTCGAAAAGTGCAGAAGCTCTCCAACTAGTCCTTCAAGGCGTTCAATCTCTCCCAGGGCCTTCTGAATCAGAAGCTGGTCGGGTTCCTTACCGATCAGCCGGTCATGGAGTTCATCAAGTAAAAGACTTACCCCGGTCAACGGGTTACGGATTTCATGAGCAATACCCGCAGACATCCGCCCTAAAGAAGCCAGACGATCCATGCGCGACATCTGCTCACGCATATTGACTCGTTCGGTCAGGTCTTCAACCGTCAACAACCAACCTGCCTGACGTCTGAAGCTCAATGGAAAGAGGGACAAACGGTAGGTCAGCTTACGGTCATCCCGTTCCAATGTGACATACTCACCCCAGCTTTTCGAATCAGCCGTTGTAAACGCATGTTCCAGCCCCGCATAAAACTCTGGCCAGGCATGCAGCAATTCCTGCCAGGGGGTGGCTGTTTCGGGTTGAGTGATACCAAGAATCCTGCAGGCCGGACCATTTGAAGAAGTCACATAACAATTCTCATCAAAAGTCAGAATCCCGGTTTCAATATTTTCTACGACCGTATGTTTGAAGTTTCGTTCGCGAATAATTTCCTGGCGGGAACGACGCAAGGCCTGCAAGGTTTTCAACAGACGCAGCTGTCTTCGGCTGAGATCGTTGGCCATCCGGTTGAAAGAATCTGCCAATACCCCGACCTCATCGTAGGAACTGACCTCCACGCGCGTTTCCAGATTGCCCCGCGCCATGGCCCGCGTTCCCTCGGTCAATGAAAGCAGAGGACCAACAATACTGCTGGAAAGCTGATAAGCCACCATGATGACAAATAAAACCGTCACTGAAATGACAAACCAGGATTCTCTTAAATAATTGGTTATTTCTTTCCGGATCAAACCGGCTGTTGCCAACGCGGGCTGATGAAAATTATCCACCTCGGCACCAATGGTGATACCACCAAAGATTCCGAATTGACTGAAATCCCCCTGGTCATAAAAAATCGGCGCATAGGCCATGATCTTGCGCGAGCCTCCAACGTTTGCAATGTCGACAACACCCGATTTGCCAAGGCGCACCGCTTCAGCAACCGCAGGATAATTTTTGTGAATAAAACCGGCACTGAATAGGTTAAACGGGATACGCCCTGCTCGCACAGTATCCAGAGTGGTTTCTTTGCTATAGGGAGGAACAAGCCTGCCGTCTGGATCAAAACCGCGGATATCCCAATACTTGGGATGGGTAATAATCCAGCCTTCATCGTCAAACATGAAGGCATAATTGCCGCTGGCATAAGAAGGAAAGACAACATAGCGTTCGCTGGTCGGTGAAATATGCTGGGTGAATTCCATCAGATGGCGATGATCAAGTGACAGGACAACGACACCCTGGAATTCCTGTCCTTTGTAGACGGGTGCGGCAAATCTAATTACCCCTCGGTAAGGTGTCCCCTGGACAGCCTCAAGTGGAGTTTCAGCCCCTTGCAACTGTTCATCCCGACTGACATACCAGCCACTGAGTCGTGAAACCGATATCTCACCCTTTTTCAGCTGGCGCGCTTTATTGAAGTAGGTTTCATTCTTGTAGGTCGTATTGGCAGGATCGGCAACATTGCGCAAGGCGAGGGATGGCCGACCATCAACGATACGAATTTTTTCAAACCCGTCCTTATCGATATAGGCAACTTCGCGGTACAGAAGAATCCGCTCTCTGACCTCAACCGGCTCATCATTTGTGCCACGCCGGTACCAGACACTGCGCGCATGACCCCAGGAAAAATCCAGATAGGTTTAGTCACGAGGTTCCAGCAAAGACAGATCAGTCAGGTCACCTTCAACCTGACGCAGAAAATCGGTAACATCACGCGCCACCATTTCTGCCCGCAGTTCCAAAGCCCGGGCCGCCTGAGAATCCAGAGCTTCGGTTGTCCGCTGCCGGAGCAGGGTCTCGACCAACCGCAAGCTGTGATGCGAATTCAGCAACAACAGCATCAAGGGGCCCAGTGACAGTAAAAGAAATGCCCCTAGAACCTTTTTATGTAAATTGACCCGAAACATGTCGCTGATTATAGGGTGGATAAGGAAAAGGAGAAAGGCAAAAGGACCCGCTGACAGAAAAGAGGCTTGACAAAAAGCACCCGGCAGGAGGAATCAAAGCGAACCTTTGTCCCCCCTGCCCTTCACTATTTGTTTCTGGCAACGACGTAATCGGCAAGAGTACAAAGGGCGTCGCGGATCTCGGAAGGCGGGAAAATATCAAGCTGGGCCTTCGCTAATTCGATCCTCTGTGCTGCACGCTGACGGGTAAATCCAATCCCGTCATATTTATCAATCAGATCACAGACCCTGTCCAGGTCAGCATCACTGAGTTTGTCCAACTCGACAATCCGGGCAATCTCTTCTTTTTCGGCAGTTTCAGCTTCGGCATAAGCATGAATAAGCGGCAGAGTCATCTTCCCTTCTTCCAGGTCATGCCCACGCACCTTGCCAAACTCTTGCTGATCCGCGACATAGTCAAGCGCATCATCCATCAACTGGAATGCGGTACCAATTTCAAGACCAAACTCACGTAAGGCGGCTTCCTGCAGATCTGAAGCATCAGCCAACACCGCGCCAACCTGACATGCTGCCGCAATCAGGATAGCGGTTTTGTCGCGGATAACATCCAGGTAGCGTTCTTCATCCACATCGAGATCAGCAGTATTGAGCAGTTGCTGAACCTCACCTTCGGCCATCTGGGTTGTGGTATCTGAAAGAAGTTGCAAAATTTTCAAACTTTCACAACCCACCATGACCGAAAAAGACTTGGCGAACAGGTAATCTCCAACCAGGACAGAGGCTTCGTTTCCCCAGACGGCATTGGCAGAACGATTACCTCGCCGCAATTCGGCACCATCGACCACGTCGTCATGCAACAGGGTCGCAGTATGGATAAACTCGACGACCCCGGCCAATTCAATGTGGTGGTCACCGGAATAATTGCAAAGTTTGGCCGCCAGCAACAGCAACATCGGCCTGATTCGCTTGCCACCGCTGGCCAGAAGATACTCCCCCACCTGACCTATCAAAGGCACATCAGAGGCCAGATTTTTGCGAAACCGCTCCTCGACTGCCTGCATGTCGCCCTGTACCAGGGCTATCACTCGCTCCATTTCAGATATGATTCCATTGTTTGATGTGGGGATAAACTGCTGAACGCATTCTAAAAATCGCCTGCCACGTTGTCAAAGCCTTTTTCATCTTTTAGCTGTCTGTTTTTTCTGCATATCACATGGCAGCAGGATCTTGAACCGCGCACCACCGAGCGGTGAATCCAGGGCTTCGATATGCCCACCATGCTCCTCAATCAGTTTTCGACAAATCGCCAGGCCCAGGCCGGTTCCCTTGCCACTTTCCTTGGTCGAATAAAACGGATCAAAAACAGATTCTTTTTGCGTATCCGGAATTCCTGGCCCACTGTCATCGACACAAATAATGGCACCTGAATCAGCGGCAGACAGTTCAATCTGTATTTGTCCCTGGCCATTCAAAGCCTGAACAGCGTTCAGAAGCAAATTCACAATAACCTGCCGCAGCCGATCTGCATCACCAATTAATCCGGGGATATCTTCTGCAAGCTGCATTGTAAAATCCAGCTGACGAAACAGTTTCTGAGGCTGCAACGACGCCCAGGTCCCTTCAATCAACGATTTAAGATCAACCGGCTCCCATTGCCGTGCCCCGGTGCGTGACAGGCCCAGTAATCCACCAGTAATCCGCTTGCAACGCAAGCACTCATCAATAATCGCCTGCACATCATCGCACCGCGGATCTTCCGGAGGCATATCTTCAAGTAAAAGTTGCGCATAGCCAAGAATAATCCCGACCGGATTGTCTATCTCGTGAGAGACTCCGGCAGCAACCTGCCCTACTGCAGCCAGACGTTCTGCACGAGTCAATCGCTCGTAAATCCGGTGTAATTCTTCATTGGCCTTGCTCAGTTGCTCGTTCCGTCTCGTCAGTTCTGCCCGGTTTTTCCCCAGGCTGTCAGCCATTTCATTAAAGGCATCGGCAAGAATGGTCAGTTCATCCCCACCTCTCATCGGAATTCTGGTGTCCAGTTCTCCACGAGCAATAGCTCTGGCTCCATCTGTCAACTGTTGAATAGGTCGGGTCAACCTGCGTGCCACCAGGGCCGCCAGCAACAGTGAGACCAGCGCGGCTCCAAGAGCAATACTGAGAAATGCCCGGTGCATTGCTGACAAACGCTGATCAACCGTTCTGAAGGAGTAATAAAACCGCACGGTCAACAAACGAGAGCCTGCCGGGCTGAATGCCGGAACTGCCACATCAAGTACCCGACGTCCTCGTTTGTCTGATAAAATCCGAAAACTCAGCTGTTGACCATCGGCTTCAAACGGTGAGGCGATGGGAAGATCCTGCTCATCGAATCCTGAAAAAATATCCGAAACGAATAATTCGCGACCGCTGGTTGAATGAAGAGAAAACTGGATCAAATCGTGACTGAAACCGAGCAGATGGACCATCTCATTCTGCTGACCTGGAGAAAGCTGGGTAAAATCTCCCCGAAAATGCTTAAGAATCTCAGGAGTCGCAAAACGGGCCGCAGCGATATGTTGAGCCTGAAGATGTTCCTGCCAAAGGCTGGCCTGACGCTTTTCCAACAAACCAAAGGTGGCCAACAGCAGGGCCAGCAAGACCCCACCCGTATACAGAAATAGCTTCCTCGAAAGATTCATATTATGATTTTATCTTATTTTTTCAATATGTTACAGTGATTTATCAAGAATCATATCAGAAAAAATCTCTCCGGTACAATTTTCTGTTTGACACTCTTACTTTCGATCCCTAAAATTGCAACCCAATTGGTAATCATTAGGCTTTTCTCTCATTGACATTCACCGATTTTATACTAAACTTTCGCGATAGATATGTTTTTCCGCATGGAAAAACCATTGCAAATACAAGGAGGTCGAATGGATACGCCGCAGTACAACACGGACATTGTCAGAAGTTTCATTCTCTGGAGTGTGATTTGGGGCCTGGTTGCGATTGTGGTCGGTTTGGTTGTCTCAGTACAGATGACCAACCCCGAGTTGAATTTTCCTCCCTACTTTACTTTTGGCCGTTTGCGCCCCCTACACACCAATGCCGGGATTTACGGCTGGGCTGTCGGGGTGATTTTTGCCACCTTTTATTACATTGTCCAACGTCTGTGCAAAGTCAGAATCTGGAGCGATAAACTGGCCACTTTCCAACTCTGGTTCTTCAATGCCACGATTATTGCGGCGGCTATTTCCCTGCTGCTCGGTTTTAATACCAGCAAAGAATACCATGAGCTTGAATGGCCGGTTGATATCATGGTTGTCGTTCTCTGGGTCGCATTTGCCATCAATATCATCATGACCATCATCAAACGCCAGGAAGAGCAGATGTACATCTCTCTCTGGTATATGATGGCAGCGATCATCGGCGTGGCAATCCTCTACCTGGTCAATGCCGCTGAGGTCCCGGTTTCACTGTTTAAATCCTACTCGATTTATGCAGGGACCAACGATGCAAATGTTCAATGGTGGTTTGGTCACAATGCTGTCGCTATGGTTTTGACGGCCCCTCCGCTGGCTATGTTTTACTATTTTTTGCCCAAGACGACGGGTGTCCCGATCTACAGCCATAAAATCTCGATTATTTCTTTCTGGTCACTGATCTTCATGTATCTCTGGACAGGTACCCACCACCTGCTCTGGACGCCGGTGCCGGACTGGATTCAAACTCTGGCAATGGCCTTTTCCCTGATGCTGATTGCTCCGTCGTGGGGCTCGGTCATCAATGGATATCTGTCCATGAAGGGGCAATGGCACCAGATGCGTGACAACTACCTGGTCAAGTTTTTGATCATCGGTATTACTTTTTACGGTCTGCAAACCCTTCAGGGCCCCATGCAGGCGATTCGTTCTTTTTCAGCATTTATTCACTACACGGATTGGGTTCCGGCGCATATCCATATGGGAACCATGGGCTGGGTCTCAATGATTGCCTTTGCATCAATCTACTATCTGGTCCCGCGCATTTACGGCAAAGAACTTTACAGTATTCAATTGGCCAATCTGCATTTCTGGCTGATTTTGATTGGTCAATTAATCTGGTCGATTTCGCTGTGGATTGCCGGTGTCTTGCAGGCAGGCATGTGGAACGCGATGAACCCTGACGGCAGTTTGACCTATACCTTCATGGAAACAATGGTCGAAATGTACCCCTATTGGTGGGCAAGAACCATCGGTGGAGTGATTTTCCTGGCAGGAGTACTGGTATTCGTTTTCAATCTGATCAAAACGATTCGTGGCGGAGAAAGCCTGGTCTCCTCAGCTGTACCTGTTGAAGGGAGGGCCTGATCCATGTGGGAAAAAAGACCTATTCTCTTTTTGATTCTGGCAACAGCAGCTATCATGACCGGGACGACAATCACGATGATTGTTCCATTTTTATCGGTCAATACCGAAGCGGACCGGATTGAAAGTGTCAAACCCTATACCCCTCTTCAGCAAGAGGGTCGTGATGTCTATATCCGTGAAGGATGCAACAACTGCCATACGCAGACCGTACGGCCACTGGTCAGTGAAGTTCTGCGTTATGGTGAATATTCCAAGTCAGGCGAATTTGTTTACGACCGGCCATTTCTGTGGGGCTCAAAACGTACCGGACCCGACCTGGCTCGTTTGGGCGGCAAATATCCTGATGCCTGGCACTACAAGCATATGGCATCGCCGCGCACGATGATTCCCGGCTCGAATATGCCCGATTACGGCTGGCTCAGTAAAAATCCTCTCGATCCAGATCTGGCCCGGCGCAAAATGAAAGTGCTCGATTTCCCCTATACCGAAAAACAGATCGCTGATTTGGCCACCAAAAACGAGATGGACGCAATCGTCGCATACTTGCAAAAACTGGGAAATGATATTCCCTGGCGCAAGGCAGCTCAAACAACCATCGTTGGTGATCTGAAAAACCCGTTTATTGGCAACAAGGACGCCATCGAGGCTGGTGAACATCTGTATGAAAACAGTTGTGCTCCCTGCCATGGCGAAGATCGTCAGGGGGAAATCGGTCCAGAATTGACCGATATCGATATGGATGATGCTGATCTGTATGAAATCATTCACAACGGCATTTCTGATGGCGGGATGCCGGCATTTGGCAGCCTGGGATCAGAAAAAGTCTGGCAGCTGGTCAACTACCTCAAAGAGAAAGACGACGACTGATGGACCTGGGATCGATTCTCTATCTTGGAGTAACCTTTGGTCTTTTTGTGATTTTTGCGTGGATTGTTATCAAAACTTACAGTCGCAAGAATCGTGATCGCAACGAAGAGGCCAAATACCGCATGCTGGATGATGACTAGTCCGGTTGAACAATATAAAGGATGACTCTTATGAAAAATTCTGAACCACATATTGAAGAACATGCCGACGGAATTGTTGAAGATCGCAATCAGGCTCCACCGGTTTATTTCAATATTCTATTCTACGGCCTGATCATTTGGGGGATTATCTTCATGGCTTACTATCTGCTGAGTGGCTGGAGCTCACAGCAGGAATTCGAACAAAAGATGGAAATCCACCAACAGCAAAGCAGCAACCAGTAACGCAGTAACATACGGGGAAGCATTGCTTCCCCTTTTTCTGGCTGAGGATTTCCTTTCGATGACACGAAATCGTTTACTCGGCCCCTGGAGACGCATTTTTCAATGGACACTCAGTCTGCTGATTCTGCTGATTCCCTGGGGTAGAATCAACAACCAAAGTCTGCTACGTGTTGACATCCCACATCTGAGCCTGCAGCTTTTTGGTACGACCTTGAGAATTGAAGAGTTGTATTTACTGCTCTTCTTTTCACTCTCTTTCGTTCTGTTCTTCTTGTTGGTGACCTTAATCTCCGGTCGTGTCTGGTGTGGATGGACCTGTCCACAAACGACCCTCAGTGATTTAACCGAGTGGACAGCCCGCAAGTTGAAGCTGAAGGTCCACAATGACCACCTGCACGGAGCCATCTGGCGTAAGATCCTGTTTCATATTTTTCTTATTCTTCTGGCCCTGCTGGTAGGAAGTAATCTGCTGTGGTACTTCATTGAACCACAACTTTATTTCAAACAACTTCTGGCTGGCCAACTCCACTCTGTCGCACTTGGTACCCTGGTGATCACAGGAAGTGTCGTCTATCTCGACCTTGCATTTTTAAGACGTCTTTTTTGCCGCGAGTTTTGCCCCTATGGCCGATTTCAATCGGTTCTGGTCGACAAGGGAACACTTATCCTCCATCGCCCTGAATCAGAAGCACCACGCTGTATCGAATGCGGTGCCTGCGTTCGGGCCTGTCCGATGGAGATAGATATACGTAAGGGTTATCATATTGAGTGTATCAACTGTGGGTGCTGTCTTGACGCCTGCCGCAAAGTTATGACTCGCCTGGAACAACCAGGGTTGATTCGCTACTCATTTGGTACCAATGGTCAGGGATTGCGTTCGCTTCTAAACCCTCGGACTCTGGTTTTACTGGCAGGATTCATTGGCCTGCTCGGATTGCTGATTGTTTCTGCTCAATCCCGCTCCGATGCCACCTTAAAGGTTGCCCTGTCACACCAGGTCGCCAGCCGTCAGTTGACCAACGGCGACCAGGTCAGTTTTTTCAACGCCTGGATCAAAAACCGGACAACCGGCACCCGCACGTATCATCTGCAGGCCTGGCAACAAAGTGATCACCGTCCCTTGACGCTTAAGGGCCCTACCGACGATATTACTGTTCAGGCAGGACAAAATCTGGAAATCGACTTTGTTCTGCTAAGCTCATCCAGCGAACAAATTAAACAAATTGTTTTTATTCTGCTGGATCAAAAAGAGCAGAAACAGGCAGAGGCCACGGCATTGATTACTTCAAGTCAAAGCAGGAAATATGACCAAAAGTAAAAGTTATAATTTTTACGTTTTTCTGATCCTGTTACTGCTTGGCTCTTTTGTTCTTTTTTCTGTCTGGTCGGCACATCAGGCCTCAACCCGCGGTAGCCAAATTTCTGATCCGGCCTATTACAGCAAAGGGCTTAAATACAATAACACCCAAATCGAAATCCAGGCGGCAGCAAGTCGTGGTTGGCAACTGGAAACAACCATAGAGAAAAAAATCCTGAAATTCAGATTATTTGACAGCCAGCAACAACCAATTGCCGGGGCCAATGGCGTGCTGACCCTTTACCCTGGTGAGCAACAGGCCGTTCTTCATCTACCTACAACAGAAATCCGACCAGGGCGCTATCAAGTCAAACTTCCCGGCACGAGCAAGAGCAGCGTACAGGCACGCATTGAATTCGAATTGCAGGGCATCCTTCTTACTCGCCAACTGCTTCTGAATCCCTGAGATGAGCGTATCGACTCAGCAAATCTGTGTTCACTGCGGACTGCCAATTCCAGCATCAGATCTGGTCACAGAAATATCTGATGAGAACGAATACGTTTTTTGTTGTCATGGTTGCCGAATGGCCTGGCTTATCATTCGGGGTGCAGGGCTTGATGGCTATTATCAGCGACAGGGTACTGAGCAAGGAGCACTGAAAGAAGCTTTTGCCCGCCAGTTCGATCGCGATTATTTACAGTCTTTTGTGATCGACAACAAAAACGGGGCCGAAATAAACCTGATCATTGACGGGATTCGCTGTGCCAGTTGTATTTGGCTGATTGAAAGAATCATGTTGCAGGCCCCCGGCGTTCATGCTGCCCGAGTCAATTTTGCCACTCATCGCCTGTTGTTGCACTTCGACCCTCAGCAGACTGATGCGGTACAGCTCTGCCAGCAACTGGCACGACTGGGCTATCTCCCTCGACCTTACTCTCAGGATGAATTACGTAATTCCCTTGATCGCGAACGCCAGAGTTTACTGTTGCGTTTTGGCACAGCCGTCTTTCTGTCAATGCAATTGATGGGATTTTCCATCGCTCTTTATGCCGGATATTTCAAGGGGATTGATGAGCAAACACGACAACTGCTGCAGATTCTGGCAGCCCTGGTCACAACACCGGTTGTCTTTTATTCAGGGTTCCCTTTTTTGCGCGGTGCCTGGTACGCCATCCGCAATTTTTCTCCCAATATGGATCTGCTGATTGCCATGGGTTCACTGACGGCTTACACATACAGTCTTTTTGCTCTGGCCAGTGGCCGTGAAGTCTATTTCGACACCTCGGCAATGATCATTACATTAATATTGGCCGGACGACTTTTCGAAACGGGCGCCCGCCATCGGGCCTCGGCAGGGCTTGACCGTTTGCTGCAACTGGCACCCTCACTGGCTAACCGTTTAACCGACGGTCAGTGGCAACAAGTTGACAGCCGTCTGCTTGAACCAGGTGACCTGATCCAGGTTGCACCGGGTGATCGTTTTCCAATTGATGGTCAGGTAACAGAAGGCACTTCCGAAGTAAATGAAGCAGCCGTCACAGGAGAATCTGTCCCCACTTTGCGGCAAAAAGGAGATTCAGTCAAAGCGGGGACCCAGAATATCAACGGTTCCCTGACCATTAAAGTTACGGCAAAGGCGACTGATTCCTTTATTTCCCGGATTGGCCGAATGGTTGAACAGGCCCAGGCACGCAAAGCCCCGATTCAGACACTGGCAGACCGGATCTCCGCTATTTTTATCCCCACGGTCCTGCTCATTGCTCTTCTGACATTTATTGGCTGGGGGATGGATCAAAATGCCCTGCTGCACGCGATTACGGTACTGGTCGTCGCCTGTCCCTGTGCTCTGGGGCTGGCGACTCCAACCGCTGTTATGGTCGCCAGTGGGCGTGCAGCGGAAGAAGGGGTCTTATTCCGTGGTGGTGACACTCTGGAGGCAGCAGCTCGTCTCGACACCTTGGCATTTGACAAAACAGGCACCTTGACTGAAGGTCGTCCCAAAGTGGTGTGTATTTTGGCCAAAGGATCTGAAACAGAGCTGCTTCAGGTCGCGGCAAACCTTGAAGCAGGCAGCAGACACCCCTTTGCTCATGGCATTATTGAAGAAGCCAAACGCAACCAGCTCACCATCCGGCAAATGACTGATATACAACAGATCCCGGGCAAAGGGTTGATTGCCACGCAGGAGGGTTTAATCGGTGGCAGTACCGAATTTCTTCGGGAACAGGGCATCAATTTCCCTTTACCGGATGAAACCGAGGGCATCAGTCAGGTTCATTTTGCACACAACCACAGCTACCTTGGAACCATCAACCTTCAAGATGACGAACGGCCAGAAGCCAAAACAGTTCTCTACCAACTGAAACAAGCCGGTTATTCCTGTCTGCTCCTCTCGGGAGACCATCTGAAATGTGCCCAAATCATCGCCGAAAAACTTCACATGGATCGCTGTCTGGCACCCTTGACACCAGCAGAAAAGACAACTGAAATAGAACAACTCCGTCAGCAGGGTCACCAGGTGCTGATGACAGGCGATGGAATTAACGATGCACCCGCCCTGGCCGCAGCGAATGTCAGCTGCTCACTTGTTGGTAGCAGTGACATAGCGATGGAGCAAGCCCAGCTTCTGCTGACCCGTCCCAACCTGCAACTGCTACCCTGGGCCCTGAAACTGGCACGTAAAAATCTGGCGATTATTCATCAGAATCTGTTCTGGGCGTTCAGTTACAACCTGATCGCAATCCCTTTGGCGGCAAGTGGCAAATTACTGCCAGTCTATGGTGCCGCCGCCATGGCTCTCAGCTCCATCGGTGTCCTGTTAAATTCTTTACGCCTTAAAAGGATTTCACCACCATGACATTCAGCATTCTACTTTTGATTTTTCTTTCATTCTGTATCGGCACCGGAGTCTGGTTCTTCTTTATCCATGCGGTAAAAAAGGGAGAATTTGACGATATCGAGGCAGCTAAATACCGGATGCTGGACGATGATGAGGAACAACCTCTGGCAAATAAACAGCAGGACGAAAAATAGGATCGTTTGCAATTATCCAGATTGTCACGTATTTTATGATGAATTACCGGGAGGACGAATGTGGACATCAATCCGCTATACACTTTAGCTTTTACAACTGCACTGTTCGGTTCCGGCCATTGTATCGGCATGTGTGGGGGGCTGGTTACAGCACTGGGACTTTCATCTGACGGGCGTAAGGCTGGGATCGGCTTTCACCTGCTGTATAATCTGGGCCGGACAATAACCTATACAGTTATAGGTCTGGCAGTCGGGTGGGTGGGATCAGCAATGGTTTACAAACAATCCCTGCATGGCATTACCCGCTATCTGTTACTGGGCAGTGATGTTCTGGTAATCCTGGCCGGTCTCGGGACTCTGGGACTCTTGTCATGGTTAAATATCATGCGGCTTGAATTTTCAGGTCCAATCAAGGGGCTGACGAATGCAACACGCTCACTGCGCCGACTTCCTCCCTATATTTCTGCCCTGCCCCTGGGAATGCTGTTCGGATTCTTGCCCTGTGGTTTTCTCTACGCAATGATTCTGACCGCTGCGCAAAGCGCCAACGTACTTCAGGGTGGTGGTATCATGCTGGCATTCGGGCTTGGAACAATTCCGGCTCTCTTCTTCATCGGCACTGCCGCTCATATGATCAGTACCACTAAACGGGTTTGGATGTTCAGGGTTGCCGGCGGCCTGGTGGCCATGATGGGAGTCTACAACCTGGTTCGGCATCTGCGCATGTTCACCATGGCAGGGGGGATGTGAAAAACCGTTAAACGAGCATCATTGATTTGTCACTGCTGCCGGACTGGGTTTGACCGGAAAAAACTGATGTTTTTTTTGATCGTAACGATAGGCTCCGGCATCCCACATCTTTTCAATCAGATCCCAACCAAAGTGGATTTGCTCCGCTTCATCGACCATGTCTGAAACATCAAGAATCTCCAGATCATCAATCACAGAATTTCCATTCATGTCGGCCCAGTGCAAGGGAGCTATTTTAAGTGTCCCGGTCGACGGAATACTGATAGAAAACCGTTGTCCATTTGGATTGGCAACAACCTCACCATGCAGGTCAATCACCGTCTCAAACTGGCTTTTCTGCGGCGCCTGAAGAATATAGACAATCTGCTTACGTTGTTGTGGATTCCGAATCATCCAGCGGACACTTCCGTTGAGATTATCCAGACTGGCAGGAGGCGGTTCCGCCTCAACCAGAACCCACCCGGGGGGAAACTCTTCTCGAACAATCAGGCCTTTGAGCTTTTGTTTGGAAACGACCTCAAGCCGGATCGGAACCCTGACTCCCGGCGCAGTAAAATTAGGGACATGACGATGTCCACTCAGGACGATCTGAGCCTCAGGAACTTGTCGCAAAAGAGCCACAAAAACCCCGATCAGAAGCAGTAAAAATAACCCGGCAAACAGATAGCGGCCCGAAAGCCATTTTTTTTCGGTATCCTGACTTACCGGTTCTTCGGACGGCTCTTCCTGCTTGAGAATCAACTCAAGTTCAACTTCAAGGGCTTCTGCCAGACGCAGAGCATTATCGCGACGAATCGTCGGGTAACGATTATTCTCCCAGCGTGAGACCGTATCTGTTGTCACCCCCACAACCTTGGCAACATACAGTTGAGTTAAACGCCCCTCTTCGCGAATCCGACGAATGACTTGTCCGTCGATTGAAACTGAGGGCGCAGTAAATGGTTTCATCCGGGAACTCCCGTTGAGAATTAAAACATATTACTGTGGTCAAAATGAGAGAGCGCAGTCTACCAGAAAGGCTACAGATTGACAAACAGTGGTTTATTTTCGATATTATCCAATATTTATCGCACGACATTTTTCTACGTAACATACTTAGGGCTTGCTGAATAATACGTAACCCTCTGAAAATACTGGATTAAATGTTCATTTTCATGCTAATATGTGCAAGAAAAGCAGGAGGTTAGCCTTAAAACCCTTGAACATGGATGATCAAAAATGTATCGAACAACACCCAATAATCAATTGGCCTTTGAAG
>JAJRWH010000078.1 GCA_024276935.1 Deltaproteobacteria bacterium | reverse complement strand
ATATCTGTCAAACCTACGATCTGGATAGCGTCAAGATTATTTCTGAACTCAGGAAAAAACAGATTCAGGTTGAGCTGGGCAAAACGATTAAAGACAACGCTGTTGCCAACAGTCTGGGTCCGCACGAACTCTACGCAGAAATTCGCGCCATTTCCCGGCAATAATTCACCCTGCATAAAACAAAGGCCGATACAAATTGTATCGGCCTTTGTTTGGTTAAACCTCTGCCTGAAATCCTTACCGATTAACCCGCGACATTAACCAGGGCACGCCGTTTGAGATCTCCCTTAAGCATCTTTTGAATTTTTTCTTCCAGCCCTTCCAGACCTACTTCATCGACCATCGACTCAAGATTGTCGAGTTTCCACTCTTGGGCCAACTTCTGCCAGACCTTACAACGTGGATTATGGGGACACTCAGCCGAATCGATTCCGATCAGACGCACACCGCGCAGGATAAAGGGAAAAACATTCAATGGCAGATCAATCGATCCAACCAGCCCGCAACAGGCCACCACACCCCAGTTACGAGTCGACTTGATCGCAGCTGCCAGTATCTCGCCACCAACACAGTCAACCACACCGGCCCAGCGGGCCTTCATCATCGGACGTTCACTCCCTTCGGTAACCTCTTCACGCCCAATCACTTCGGTCGCACCGATTGACTTCAAATAATCTGCTTCAGCAGCCTTTCCTGTTGCTGCGGTCACCTGATAGCCTGCTTTGGCCAAAATGGCTACTGCCAGGCTGCCAACTCCACCCGTTGCACCGGTAACCAGGATCGGCCCGTTCTCCGGTTTGACTCCCCCTTCGATCAATTCATGGACAGACAAGGCTGCGGTCAACCCGGCGGTGCCGAGCATCATACTCTCTTTCAGACTCATGCCGGTTGGCAGTTTCAAGGCCCACTTGCTGGGAACCCGAATCTTCTGGCCAAAACCACCGTCTGTCTCCATCCCCAGATCGTAACTGGTTACAATCACCTGATCACCGGCAGAAAAACGGCCATCATCACAACTGACCACGACCCCGGCAGCGTCGATTCCGGGAGTGTGGGGATAGTTTCGCGTCACTCCGGGATTTCCGATTGCCGAAAGCGCATCCTTGAAGTTGAGTGATGAATAGTGAACCTGAACCAGCAATTCTCCCTCAGGAAGATCACTTATGCTGCGTTCGACAACCTTACGGGTAAAGACTTTCTTTTCTGGCTGTTCAACCAGCAGTGCCTTGAATGTTTCGGACATGGGAGCTCCTTAAAAAAATGAATTTTGCATCTGATTCGACCAGCCTAAAGGATCAGAGATCCAAACTCAAGTGCTGACCTTTTTATCTTTTCATCCCCAAAACAGGAAATAAACATCCCCAGGGACACACCCAAACCGGACTGTCTCTACCCTATGAAAGGGGGGAGTCTCCCGATCCGGGTGCCCCACATGAATCTGGCGAACCCTGTTGCGAGCCCCCAACAGAAGCGATGAACTTTCAGGGGCCTAATTTCCCACCAGCAGATGGCCAAACCCGGCAAAGATCAGGATCAGGATACCGGTAACCAGCTGGGCATGTACTCCGAATGAATGTTTGCGTAACGCAAGGGGAGTCCATTTTGATTTAAGAAAGAGGCCGAAACCGCCCTGCCAGAACATGACGGCCATTGTAAGAATCAGGAACAGATTTAAACGACCGGTACTGCTAAGTCCGGCGTGCCCTGCAATCAGAACAATCGTCACAACGCCCAGGGCCGGATGAGTCCGGTTGAGAACCCGCAGGATTTTTTGCCCCATATTCTGTGTTGTATCGGCAATCTCGGCAGGAAGAAACCGTTTCAGTAAAGGGCCGTCGTTGATCACCAGCTTGAACATTCCTCGGCAATAAAGCAGAACCAGCCCCCAAACGGCAAAGGACCCCATACCCTCACCAAGGTCACTCAATGCGCCATGAGCCTCCCGGGTCGGAGGCAGCACTAACCAGGCATAGACAAAATAAACCCAGGAAAGAAGTAACACCCCGCCAAGAAATATCAGCCTGTTTCTGCCCCGCTTCACCGGAGCTCTCTCACTTGATTCTTGACCGCGTAGTCAAGGACCACCGCAGCGGTGACCTCAACCTCGCCCGCAGTGATCGGAACATTATTGACCGCAGCTCGTACAGAGGTCATTTCTGCCATCATCATCCCCGGTGGCATACCGGGAGCCCCCTCTTCAACCCGCGCTTCCAACAGGGGGCCCAGCTTTACCCCGGCAGCCTGAGCCAAAACCTCTGCCCGACGTTGCGCATTTTCAGTTGCCATAGCAATGGCCTGGCGATTGGCCTCTTCCGGGTCGGCCAAAGAAAAACTCAGATTCCCGGTTCGATTGACTCCTGCCTGCTGTGCCAGGGCCAGCAAACGTCCGGCAAGGTCAATGCGGGATGTCGCCACCCACAAGCTGTTGCTGACCCGGTAACCGACGATCTCGGGATTCCAGCTGGCAGGAGCCGGACGTGGAGGACGGCTCCACTGAGGCTGAATACTGAACTGACCGGTTCGATAATCAGCAGCTGTCAGGCCTTCTTGCCCGAGAAGCTCCTGCAGTTTTTGAATGGCAGCACTGTTGGCAGCCAGAGCCTCTTCAGCGGTTTGGGCCGACGTCACCGCTTCAAGCGACATTTTGACCTGATCCGGTTTGACCTTTATTCTGGCTTCACCGCGAACAACCAGATGAGACAAAGGTGCGGGACCAGCCGGTGGTTGCTGAGGAATACAGCCCGAAAAAACCAACAACAGGATAGCCATCCAAAATAATCGCATTGCGGAACTCCTTGTGTTCAATCATCGGTTGAAACGTCAACTCGCTTCAGACCATACAATCTTACTCCAGTTGATCCTCAAGGGGTAGTTGGCAAACAAAATGATGGTTCAACCTGTGCGTTCCAGCAGCGAAAAGATGACGGGCTCCCTATCAAACAGGCGCAGACGACGAACAACCTTGAACGCTCCTGGCTGGATCTCGGGGAAAAAACAATCTCCGGTAACCTTCCGCTCAAGTTCGGTCAGATAAATCCGCTTGCAACGAGCCAAAAGTTGACGATAAATATCTGCGCCGCCACAAATAAAGAGCTCGTTCTCTCCCGTCCGGGCAATCCCGTCGAGAGCCTGTTCCAGATCGGAATAAACCTGACAGCCCCGGGGTGAAAACAGGGGATCACGACTGAGAACACAGCTGCTGCGCCCGGGTAACGGACGACCAATCGATTCAAAGGTTCCTCGCCCCATCAACAGGCTGTGGCCCATGGTCAGCTGTTTGAACCGTTGCAGATCCCCCGGCAGGTGCCAGGGCAGCTGGCCCCGATTGCCGATACAGCGATTTTGGGCCATAGCGACAATCAGCGAAATCAGCAACAGCGAATCTCCTTGTCTGACCGGGAACTTTCACCCGGAACGGGACGAACAATATAACGATCAAAAAAAGGTTTTGGCAGAACCCGGATCAGTCGGACCAACAGATAGACTGTCACCAGAGAGAATAATAACCGCGCCCAGAAAACCCCCGAGATATGGCCGCCAAGAACCATCATCAACAAGCTGTCTTCGATCAGGCTGTGACAAAGCCCCATCAGGGTAATGGAGCTGAAAAGATCTTGCCTGCTCAAACGCCCCGATTGCGCCTCCTGAATAATCAGTCCTCCCCCGTAGCTGAGTCCCAGGCTGATCCCGACAATTGTCAAGGGTGCCGCCTGACGTCCGATGCCCAGTAGCGAAAGAACCGGTTCCAGCAACCGGGTCATCAAATCGACCAACCCAATTTTCTTCAACAGTCGCAACAGGGCCATCAGACTGAAAATGATCAGCACAATCGATCCCAAATTACGTAATTCAGAAAATGCCCACCCCCCCCAGGAAGGATCCACCGCAGGAGGGTTCCACAGCGACTGGTTGAGTTGCTGCAAACTTTCGGTCAGCTGGTACCCCTGATTGAGAAGCACCCCCAACAAAAGAGCCCCGCCGATACGCAACAGGGTCTGGGTCCGAAACCGGGTTCCTGCTTTCTGGGCGATACGCAGTTCAACCGGCAAACCATGTGCAACCAGCATCATCGTTGTCAGCACGGTAACCTGGGCCACACTCAAGTCGAGCCCGGGAGCCAAAGAGGCAAAAACCACCATCCCGGCATAGAGGTTGGTGATCATGGCCGTGGCCCAGACCAGACCAATTTCTCCTGGCAGTCCCACCAGATGCATCACCGGCCCGAGCAGGACACCCAGCTGATCAACAACACCCCATTGTTGCAACAGGCGGGTCGCAATACTGATCGGGATGATAATTCTGAACAGTTCTATGCAGGTACGAAAGGTATCGAAAAGCAGTTCGCGCAAGGCCGTTCTGAACGAACTGAAAAACGAGGGAGAGATTTCAGCCATGGTTCAGATCCGCGACTGCTTGCCACTCATCTCTTCGATGATCAGTTTGAACAGGGTCGTTCCATCAACGGCAGCAGGAGCAAAGGTGAATGTTCCCTCGGCATATTGCGCCATGAGTAATTGCAGGGCTTCCTGTTTGGCAGAGCGCTCTTCAATAAATTCAATGCGGCCATAGCCCAAAACAGAACGAAAACGTGCCCCCCAGTTACAGGCCTCTTCAGCCTCAACAATCCCCAGGTCAACAACGATTGAAAAACTCGCCAGAGGCTGACGTCGCAACAGTTCGAGCTTATGACCCTCGGGAGCTGAATGAAAATAAAGCACCCCCTCCCGATAACCATAGTTAAGCGGCACAATATAAGGGACCGGCAGGTCAGCAAGGGCCAGTTGGCAGACCTTGCCTTGCCATAAAATCTGTTCCAGAGCGGCGGGGTCTGTTACCGCTTTTTCTCGACGACGCATACACAAATCCTGTAAAAGAAGAAAAAGCTGGCCGGGTTGTTTCACGCGGGAAGGACGTGGTCCTTCCCCTGCCGTTTTGCCTTGTACATGGCCGCATCGGCCAGATGCACCAGGCGGTCAAATGAGGCCATATTTTCATCAACAAAGGTTGAAACCCCCACACTGACGGTGACATGATCTTCGTTCATGCCTGTAAATTTGTGCTCACGAATCGTGGTCCGCAGGCGGGATGCCAGATCAAGGGCTCCGGCAGAGGAAGTATTGGGCAGGATAACGGCAAATTCTTCACCGCCGTAACGGGCGGCAATATCACTCTCGCGAGCCAGCTTACGAATCAGGATCCCGATCTGCTTGAGAACTTCATCACCCTGCGAATGCCCGTAGGTATCATTGATCCGCTTGAAATCATCAATATCGAAAAAGATCAACGACAAGGGTTGGCTGTATCGTTCGGCCCGACTGAACTCTTCTTCAAGACGGGTATAAAAATGTCGATGATTGTAGAGCTTGGTCAGCCCATCACGAATCGACATCTCTTCAAAATACTCCTGTGCTGTTTTCATCGAATCGAACAGCATGGCGTTTTCAAGAGCATTGGCCGATATGTTGGCAACCAGTTGACAAACCTTGTAGATGCGCTCTGTGATTCCCCCTTCCAGCGGACTGGCGGTACGCAGCAAAAAAGAGCCGATAATACTCTCTTTCTTGATCACCGGAATCACGACAATCGAATTGTACTCAAGTCCTTCAAGATATTGTCTGACCGAATCCATCAGAGGGTCATCTTTAATATTGTTGATAATGACCGGCTGTTTTGATTCAAGGGATTTACGAATTTCAGGATACTTGTACAGCTCGAGTTTTATCTCTTCGTTCTCCTCCATGTCGTTGCTGGCCTTGACAAAAATATCACCCTTGTTGTCGATGCTGACAATTGAGCATCGAGCAACATCGATAATGGCTGACATTTTCTCAACGATAAGCCGCAGAATCGTCATCGGATTGCGAATAGCAGAAATATTTTCCGAAAGTTCCAGCAGGAGTAACAGATCGCGGTGTTCCAGCTCGGCGTAATAATCCTTGGTCCGCAGGTGAGCATCGACCCGGGCAATGATCTCGGGCAGGCACATTGGTTTTGTAATATAGTCGTCCGCCCCGGCTTTCAGCCCCCGGACAACATCTTCTTTCCTGGACAAGGAGGTAAACAACACGACCGGAATTTTTCGGGTCGCGGGTTTTTCTTTTAAAATCCGGCAGGCCTCGATCCCGTCATTGCCCGGCATCAACACATCCAGGATAATCAGATCCGGCTGGTGTTCTATGGCAAGCGAAACCGCATCATCACCATTTTCGCCTTCAATGACATCGTATCGTTCCTCAAGGGCATCGCGGAGAACATCTCTGAAAAAGATTTCGTCATCGACAATAAGAAGCTTTTTCTTCGGGCTCATGAGTTTTCCTGTGAAGGCCATCCACACAGAACGACCGGTCTCGGACACGCCCTGATTCGCGCATCGATGATTGCGTCTGCCCAAAAACCTCGAAACGGCCAAAAAAGGCTTCAGCAGACAGGACAAATAGATGTGTAGATATAGTTTAATTAGCCCGGCAAGTCAAAAACCACCCCCGTTTCATAAAAAACAGATAGCTTTTTACCAACAATCCGCTGCGATCCCTCCATATCCTGAACAGCAATTTCTTGCAGATTGGCCATGCAACCAAAAATGGCAGTATTATTGCTTAGCCTGACAAGAAACCTTCTCCCGTCTGGAGATAAAAGTCTCTCTTCCAGAAAGAACTGACCATGGTCCGCTCATTCAGACAGATTCCTACCTGGTGGTTGCTGCTTATCGGCATCACTATCGCCTCGGCAACAGTCTGGCAGGTAACCCGACTGGCATATAATGTTGAGCTGGAATCGATGATCGAGACCGGCGGTGAACGCCTCACTCTTTACGCCGGGACACTGCGTGGTGCCCTGAGTCGTTACGCTTACCTGCCCTATGTTCTGGCCAGCAGCGAAAAGGTTCAGGAGATGCTGGCTCGGGGCAAATCAACCCCCGAGGTCAACCTCTACCTGGAAGAACTGAACCACAAAGCGGGGTCGGCAACAGTCTACGTCATGGATGCGACAGGGCAAACCCTGGCGACCAGCAACTGGCGTGACCCCCTGAGCTATCTCGGGCGGAATTATGCCTTTCGGCCCTACTTTACTACAGCAAAGGCAGGACACGAAGGGCGGTTTTTTGCCATTGGCGTAACGACCGGTCAACCGGGATTTTTCATGTCTCATCCGATTTACCACAATGAGACTTTTATCGGGGTTGCCGTGGTCAAAGTAGACCTTGATCCGCTTCAGATCGACTGGCGACAAGGTGGTGAGACGGTCCTGGTCAGTGACGACAACGGGGTCGTTTTCCTGTCCAGCCGCGAAGACTGGAAATATCGAACCCTGAAGCCTTTGAGTCCTGAACAACGCCAGGCGATCCGGGCCGGACGTCAATATGGCAACCAGCCCCTGAATCTGGTTCCCCTGCGCAGCATCAAGGTTTTCAGTGATGATCTCAAGATCGTCCAGGCCGACAAAACCCGCTATCTGATGTTGTCGCGTTCTCTCCCCGGACTCCACTGGAAACTGCTGCATCTCGCCACAATGGCTCCGGTTCATGATCGTGTCCAGGCGGTTGCGACAACGGGAACGGCACTGTCGCTCCTGATTCTGGCCCTGGCCATGTACTTGCGGGAGCGAAGACAAAAACAACTGTCACGTCGCCAGGCCAAGGAAGCGGAGGCAATTCAGCAGGTCAATCTGCGCCTGCAGGAAGAAATTGAAGAACATCGCCGAACCGAACAGACACTGCGTGACACTCAGGCGGAACTGGTCCAGAACAGTAAACTGGCCGCACTCGGTCAGATGGCCGCCGGTATTGTCCATGAGTTGAACCAACCAATCTCTGCCATGCGGACCTATGCAGCCAGCGGGCGACTTCTGCTCAAACGAAAGGATATTGACCAGGCCGGTGAGGTTTTCACCTCGATCAATCGGATTACCGAACATATGGCCTCGGTGACTGCCCAGTTGAAGATCTTTGCTCACAAGGCTCCGGCTCAATCCGGGCGGGTCATCATTCAGGATTGCATCAAATCTGCCCTGGCCATGACCGCAACACTCTTTCAGGAGTTTGGCATCCAGCTTCATCAGGATCTTCCGGAACAACCCGTTGTTCTTTGTGGTGACAGCAGCCGGATCGAACAGGTGCTTGTCAACCTGATCCACAATGGCATCGACGCCATGACAGGCTGCCCGCAACGTGAGATGCAACTTCGGGTCAGGCGCAGGGAGCAACAGGTAGAAATCAGCCTGACCGACAGCGGAACAGGCATCGAAGAACAGAATCGTGACGAACTATTCAACCCCTTCTTTACCACCAAAGAAGTTGGCAAAGGTCTGGGCCTGGGGCTATCGATCTCCTACCGCATTGTTACCGATCTGGGTGGAAGTATTCGTGCGGTCAATAACCCGCAGCGGGGCGCGACCTTTATTGTTCTGCTCCCCTGCTGGCAAGAAAATAATGAAGGAGAAATAGAATGATTGACGGTTTCAACGAGGTCTGGCTGGTTGATGACGATGCCGATATGCGTGCGGCGACAGCACAATGGCTGGAGCTTGCCGGGTATCAGGTTCGCAGCTTTCCCGATGCCTTGACGGCACTGGGCAAGCTTGACCACAACATGTCCGGGGTCATTGTTTCAGATGTCAAAATGCCCAAAATGGATGGGCTGGACTTTTTGACCCGTCTCAATGCTCTTGATCCGGACCTGCCTGTTGTTCTGGTAACTGCCCACGGAGATGTTCAAATGGCGGTAGAGGCCATTCGTCAGGGGGCTTACGATTTTATCGAAAAACCTTTTGAACCGGACCGAATGCTCGATGTCATCCAGAGGGCCTGCGAAAAACGACGCCTGATTATGGAAAACCGTGAGTTACGACGACGGCTGGAAGGGACCAGCGGGATTGAGCAACGTCTGATTGGTAATTGCCCGGGAATCCGTCGGCTGCGTGACGAGATTCTTGACATCGCCGATACCGATGCTCCTGTTCTGATTCTGGGAGAAACAGGTACCGGCAAAGAAGTCGTTGCCCGCTGCCTGCACGAAGTCAGCAGTCGCAGCCAGGCAAAATATGTCGCGGTCAACTGCGGAGCCATTCCTGAAAATATGTTTGAAAGCGAACTTTTCGGCCATGAACGGGGTGCTTTTACCGGGGCTGATCGCCGCCGTATCGGACGGTTTGAATACGCCCAGGGTGGCGTGCTTTTTCTTGATGAGATCGGGACCATGCCCCTGCCACTCCAGGTTAAGGTACTCCGCAGTCTGCAAGAGCGGGAAGTGCTTCGGATCGGCAGTAATGAACCCCAAAGGATCGATGTTCGCCTGATCAGCGCCACCAACACCGATCTGCTGGCCGAGTGCGCTGCCGGACGTTTTCGTGAGGATCTTTACTACCGGATCAACGTCATTGAGCTGCGGATTCCCCCTTTGCGTGAACGTGGAGAAGATATCCTGCTGCTCTTCGATTATTTCATTGCCCAGGCCGCCACAACCTACAACCGGCAACCTCAATCCCTCTTGCCCGCAGACAGCGGACTGCTCATGGCCCATGACTGGCCGGGCAACGTGCGCGAACTTAAAAATATCGCCGAACGATATGTACTCTCCTCCTTGCCTGAAGATCGCAGGTTACAGGCCATTCTCGGCACATCAAATCAGAATCCTCTGCCGACAAATGCCTGTTCATTGCAGGAAATGCTGCGGCACTTTGAACGAACATTACTGGAACAGGCCCTGACAAAACACCAGGGTGAAATTCAGGCGGTGATGGAAGAATTGAAGTTGCCACGCCGAACCCTCAACGAAAAACTGACGCGCCACAATCTGGAGCGGAAGGATTATATCTGATCGGCCAATCGGCAAGATCTTGCCGATTGGCCGATTTTTCTCAGCAAAACTTCGCTCAAATTCCCTCCTCCATCAGCAACAAACGTCCATTTTCAGCCTCTGGTGGCACTGGCACAGCCCTTGCCATACAAAAAAACTGCGAAAAACACCAAAGACATTATCCAATCCGGGATAACCCCGGGAAATCTTTTCCCGGGATCCGCAGATCATGACCGAAAAACAACAAGGAGGAGAGAAAATGAAAATTCCAACAGGGATCAGACAGCTGGCGTTGGTCATTGCTGCCACCACATTTCTACTTGGCGCGCTGACAACATCCCCCGCACTGGCAGTCAAAGAACGCAGCTATCTGCTGGCAACAGCATCAACCGGTGGAACCTACTACCCGGTCGGCGTCGCATTGTCGACACTGGTCAAAGTCAAATTGCAGCCCAAGAAAAAGATCGGCATGTCGGCAATCAACTCGGCCGGTTCAGGTGAAAATGTCAAACTGTTGCGCGACAACGAAGTCCAGTTTGCCATTCTCCAGGGTCTCTACGGTTCCTATGCCTGGAACGGGACCGGACCTATTGCCAATGCCGGGCCCCAAAAAGAGTTGCGGGCCGTCACCATGCTCTGGCAGAACGTTGAGCATTTCACCATTCTGAAAAAATACGCCAAAACCGGCACGGTTTCTGACCTGATCGGGCTCAAGAGCCAGTCAATGGCACTGGGCAAGAAAAACTCCGGAACTCTGGGGTCCAATACGGTCCTGCTCAAGAACCTCGGAGTTGATGTCAAAAAAGACTACAACCTGGTTTACGTCGGATACGGTCCTTCGGCAGATGCCCTCCAAAATGGCCAGGTCGCCGGGATGGGAACACCCGCCGGTGTTCCGGTCAGCGCCGTAACCAAAGCCATGGCCGCCATGGGTGACAAGATTACCGTTCTTGATTTTACTGACCGGCAACTGAAGCAGGCTGATGGTGGCAGAGGATTATGGACCCGCTACGTTATTCCGGCCAAGACCTATCCCGGTCAGAAAAAAGACATTAAAACGATTGCGCAACCGAACTTCCTTGCCACGCGAGCCGACCTGGATGAAGACGCCGTCTATCAGATTACCAAGGCAATCTACGAAAACCTGCCGTTTCTGAATGCCATCCACGGGGCAACCAAGGCGATGTCAATTGAGAAGGCCATCTCAGGTCTTCCGATGCCTCTCCATCCGGGTGCAGCCAAATACTACCAGGAAGTCGGAATCAAAATTCCTGCCCGCTTACTTGCCAAATAAGTTTAACAATCTGATCTGACCGCCCCCTGTTACGGGGCGGTCAACTTTTTCGGAGGTTCTGCCCATGGCACTATCAGAGATTGAAGAACAGGCTCAACCAACCAGACTTTTATTGATCCTCGGGGTTGCAGTATCCCTGCTGCACATCTGGTTCAATGTTCTGACGGTCCTGCCAACCCTGTGGCAGAATGCGCTCCACTTTGCGGGATTTGCCCTGATCGCCGCCCTGGTCTACCCCTTACGCAAAGGGGGAGCACCGGTCTGGCGTACCCTCGATGTCCTGCTCGGGTTGCTGGCTGCGGGATCCGCAATCTTCATGATTGCACAAGAAGATGCTATCTACGCCCGCGGGGTCAGTCTGGCCCCTGCCGAATGGGTGGCCGGAATTATTCTGATTCTCTGTGCCCTTGAGTTTACCCGGCGGGTTGCAGGCTGGTTTATTCCGGTATTGATCATTATTGCACTCAGCTACATCGGCTGGTGGGGCGGACATATCGGAGGGATTTTCAAATTTGCCGGTCTCCGGCCGGAAACCATTCTGTTTCGCAGCATCTATGGTGACGATGCCCTGTTTGGCACCATCGCCAGAATCTCGTCAACCTACGTTTTTATGTTCATCCTCTTTGGTGCCTTTCTGTTGCGCTCCGGTGCAGGAGAATTTGTCATCGACCTGGCCCGCGCCGTCGCAGGAAGAATGGTTGGCGGACCCGGAATCGTCGCCGTCATGGCTTCTGGATTAATGGGAACTATCTCCGGATCAGCTGTCGCCAATACCGCGTCAACCGGTGTCATTACCATTCCCCTGATGAAACGGGCCGGATTTCCGGCAAAATTTGCCGCCGGAACCGAAGCGGCGGCCTCAACCGGTGGGCAGCTGATGCCACCTATCATGGGTGCCGGAGCCTTTGTCATGGCAACCTACACCCAGATTTCTTATACCACCATCGTTCTGGTCAGCATTCTGCCTGCCATTCTTTACTTTGCCACCGTCGCCTTTTTCGTCCGAATTGAGGCCAAACGCAGCTATGTCAACGCTCTTGATGACGAAAAGGTATCAGCCATCGATGTCATTAAACAGGGCGGCATTGTCTTTCTGCTACCCATTGCAGTTCTGATCGGTCTACTGATCTATGGTTTTACCCCCACCTATGCCGCAGGAATCAGTATTATCGCCGTGGTTGTTTCTTCCTGGCTCAGTCCCAACCGGATGGGGCCAAAGGCCATCATTGAAGCCCTGGCAATGGGCGCACAAAATATGGTAATGACCGCCATTCTGCTCTGTGCCGTCGGCCTGATTGTCAACGTGATTGCGACCGCAGGAATCGGCAACACCTTCTCGTTGATGATCACTCAATGGGCCGGGCACAGTCTGGTTATCGCGATTTTACTGATTGCGCTGGCCTCGCTGGTTCTCGGCATGGGCCTGCCTGTCACCGCTGCCTACATTGTTCTCGGCACCCTCTCGGCACCGGCCCTGCACGGTCTGATTGCTGACGGTCTGCTGGTTGATGCCCTGGTTAATGGCCAAATTCCTGAAACGGCCAAGGCTCTGTTTATGGTCGCCGTTCCCGACCGGCTGGCCGACATCGGCCATCCGATGACCCTGACAACGGCCAGAGCTATTATCGATGCGGTGCCCGTTGACATGGCCGGTATGATTCGCGAAGCCGTTCTAAGCCCTGATGTCCTGATGTTTGCCCTGTTGTCTGCCCACCTGATCGTCTTCTGGCTGAGTCAGGATTCCAATGTCACGCCCCCGGTGGCACTGGCAGCCTTTACCGGAGCCGCCATTGCGGGAACCAAACCGATGGAAACAGGTCTTCAGTCCTGGAAAATTGCCAAAGGGCTGTACATTGTTCCCCTGCTGTTTGCTTATACACCCTTTATCGGCGGGTCCTGGGGAGAGGTTTTCGAAATTTTCTTTTTCGCCCTGTTCGGGCTCTATGCCTTTACCGCCGCCCTGCAGGGACATATGGAATCTCGGCTCAATCCCCTGTTTCGTCTGTTGACTCTGGCATCAGCCGCAGCCCTGCTCTGTCCTGTCAGCTGGTGGATTCACCTGATCGGACTGATCATTCTGAGTGGAATTTTTCTGATGAGTTTTCGGGCAGACCGGGCAGAAATCGCGGACCGGGTTGCTGTCCCCTCCTGATTCAACGGGGACAAGCAGATTCATAACCAGAGTTCCACGCGGTTAGTTCTACCTTCTGATTCCGGCCCTTTCGACCTGGAATTAATTCACATGACGAACCAAACGGAACACTCAAGCAAAACAACTCGCATCTTGCTATACTTGGTGGGACCATCATCAGTCCGGCACTTGAGCTGCGCCGGCGGCAAAAAATGAATCTGGTTATGTACAACACTCCAGCGATAGTGACATAAGCTGTCACTAAGCCGAGTAAACTGGTCTCCAAAAGCAAGGAGGCCAACTATGAATGAAGATTTTCCGAAAAATGAAGTTGAATTTGACCGT
>JAJRWH010000077.1 GCA_024276935.1 Deltaproteobacteria bacterium | reverse complement strand
TGCTCCAAGGCCGCAGGCGATGCTCTGAAGGATGTTGCGGTAAACAATCCGGAAACCCAGTTTTTGGTTTTGTCCGGGCATACACATGATGCGGCCGACGTACAAGTAGCTGAAAACCTGCGATGCATTGCCGCGGGTGCCGAATATGGCCGACCGACCTTCAGAATTATTGAGTTGCCGGATATGCTCGATATCTGAAACCCTGTATGAAACGTTTGCAAAAAACAGCAAAATTTACCTGTTTTTGCGAATGATTCAATACAGATAAAGATGTTTTTTGTTCTTTTAGGCACATGACCTGGAGTGGCAAATGCTCAATCGAGCCGCGATCATACTGAAATATAAAGAACCCGCAGCGCAGTGGATCAATGATGCCGATCCTTGCCACGACGATCCGCAGATATCCTTGGGTGATGTCAATTGTGAACGCACGGTTTATCTGATCTCCGACCATGATGCCGATGATGAAAGGGCGTTGTCCCGCTGGGTCAAGCTCAATTATGAAGTCTTGTTCGAGTCGGAGTTGGAGGGCTGGTACACCGACGAAACCCTTTGGCCGCAGAAGCGCACCCTTAAACTGTTTCACGAGTGGTTCGAGGTTGAATGTCATACTGTGATCGAAGATACCGTCGGGACGCCTATTGTGGATGAGGATATGTAGTTGGGTGTTTTCGCACTGGTGTTTTGAGGTGTTTGCAGTTTTCTTCTTGCAAAAACCCAATATGGGAACTATAGTTCCCTTTATGGGAACGATAAATACTGGGTCACATAGTTTAGGTGAGGCTCTGTTTACCAAAACACAGCGGCAGATCCTGGGGCTTTTATTTGGTCATTCTGACGAAAGTTATTATGCCAAAGAGATTGTCCGATTTGCCGGAGTGGGGGTTGGCAGTGTTCAACGTGAACTTGAAAAACTCTCTGCGGCTGGACTGCTGACTATTAAATGTATCGGCAATCAAAAGCACTACCAGGCCAACGAGAAATCGCCGATCTTCGATGAGTTGAAGGGGATTGTACAGAAGACGTTCGGCCTGGCCGATTTCCTGAGGGAGGGCCTGTCTTATTATCGAGACGTTATCCGTTGTGCCTTCATCTATGGGTCTGTTGCTAAAGGAGTAGATCGGGCCGGAAGTGATGTTGATATTATGATTGTCTCTGATCCGCTATCCTATTCCGAAGCACTGGAGGCGTTTGCAGCCATAGAATCCAGGGTTGGTCGGTCTGTCAACCCGACAATCTATTCATCAGAGGAATTCAAAAATAAAATAGCTTCGGACAACAGTTTTGTGACACGGGTCATTCAGCAGCCGAAGATCTTCTTGATCGGGACCGAAGATGACATCCCCACAGTTTGATAATCTGGTGAACATCGGACAACTGAAAACGGAGCCGGGTGATCAGGCTGAGTTCGACGGCTTGGTAAATTCCGGTCGTCTGCGCCTTAAAGATGCTCACCTCGATACCTTGTCACTCGAAAGCCGATTTGACCTGGCATACAATGCGGCTCATGCTCTCGCGCTGGCGGCCTTACGTTGGCAGGGATACCGGTCGGACAACCGATATATTGTTTTTCAGTGTCTGCTGCTTTTTTGGCTGAGTGCCTGTTTTTTTTGTTGGCTATACGTTGCTTTTGGGTCGTGTCCAGTCTGAACCTTTACGACATGAAGTCTCTGAGAAGTTTTCGTACAAAAGGCCTGCGTAGAAATTTAAAAAACGCACAAATGTAAACCCCGGATTTACATTTGTGCTGAAAATAAATATTATGTCATTGAAATATTGTCTGATTATTTTAAGAAAGTGCAATTATGTCAACCTTGGATTTACATTCAAGCAAAATCCTAAAGAAGGCCCTCTTCAGTCTGCCTCAGGGGATGCCGGTCTCGATGAGTCACTTGAAAGGGTTTGGCATATCCCGCCAACTGGCCTATCGCTATGTTCAGTACGGCTGGCTGACGCAACTGGGATATGGTTATTATCTGCGACCAGGTGACAGCCTCACCGAAGAGGGTGCTGTGGCGTCACTTCAGGCCAACGGAGTCAGGGTTCATATCGGTGGAAAGAGTGCTTTGTCCCTGAAGGGATTTACTCACTATCTGAGTATGGGGGGGGAAACGTTGACCCTTTACGGGCAAGGTGTCAGAAGTCTCCCGAAATGGTTTCAGCAACAATTCAAGCAGAGTTTGTCGAACAGTTCCTTGTTTGATGAGCCAGGAGATCTGGCTGAAAAGTATTGTGTTACTCGTTTAAACCAGAATGCAGATGCTCCCTTTGTTTCTGAGCCGGAGCGGGCCGTTCTGGAAATGCTCGACCTTATGCCGAAGCGACAGACCCTTGAGGAAGCCAGGCAAATCATGGAGGGTCTTCAATCTCTACGTTCGAAGAAGTTGCAGGAGTTGCTGAAGCACTGCAAAAAAATCAAAGTCAAAAGACTCTTCTGGTCAGTTGCGGAAGAACTGCAGTTGCCGGTGCTGAAGAAACTGACCCCCTCCAAAATTGATTTCGGGTCAAGGTCTGCCTATATCCTTCAAGGCGAAAAGAATCTGGTGCTGAGGAACCCGAATGGATAGCTGTTACAAAGACGCGGTCGCACTCTTGCTTGATACTATGCCGTCTGTGTTCGCGCAGAAGTGTTTTGCCATGAAGGGCGGGACAGCGATCAATCTATTCTGTCGTGATATGCCGAGGCTGTCGATTGATATCGACCTGGTATTCATCGACCCCGAAGTTCCTGGCAGGAACGAAGCACTTGCTGCAATTGAAAACAGCTTACGAAAAGTGGCTGAGGAGTTGAAGAGCAAATTGAGGGTGAGGGTTCAGAGGACCTCTTCAGGTTCCGATCAGGAAACGAAGCTCTTTGTCAGTCGTGGCGATACCCGGGTCAAGATTGAAGTGAATCATGTTTTTCGCGGTTCGGTTTATCCTATAGTTGAAGGTAATTTGACCCCAGTGGCCGAAGATATGTTTGAGCGGGAAGTGACCGTACCGATGCTCGATCCCGACGAACTTTACGCCAGCAAGTTGGTTGCCGCTCTTGATCGCCAGCATCCACGTGATCTGTTTGACGTTATGCTGCTCAATGAAAACGGGGGCATTACACCTTGTATGCGGCGGGCATTTGTGGTTTATCTGGCCGGGCATAATCGACCGATGCATGAACTTCTGCCGCCGCAGGCCCATGACATGAATGATGCGTATGAGAAAGAGTTTGTCGGGATGACAACCCGGGATGTCAGTATCGATGAACTTGAGGAAACTCGTGAGCGATTGTTCGCTGAGTTGCCTCTTTCTCTAGATGAAGCAGAACGAAAGTTTCTTCATTCTGTTCACCGGCTTGATCCTGAGTGGGACTTGGTTGGGGTCCAGGGAATCGAAAATCTCCCGGCCTTGAGGTGGAAACTGTTAAATCTTGAAAGACTGAAAGCAAGGAATCAGCAGAAGTTCGACGAAATGCTCGGAGTATTGGGGCAGCAGTTGAACCTTGGGTGATTTTCAGGGGGTAGCACAATTTTTTGGGGTAGAATAGGGGTAAGTCATCGACATTTCACTCTAACCAGATAAATAAAAACAGTAAGTTGTAGAAAATGGTTTGATCCCCGTCCCGGTGGCACTTAGCTTTTTTGGCTGAGGGCCTGTTTTTTTGTCTCAGCGAGTCTTCTTGACAGTCTCCCCGCACTCTGATAGTTACTCTATGGTAACTATTGGAGGTTCGATATGCAAGATCTGACGGCACGTCAGCTACAGGTTTACCAATTCATTGCCACATATATTGACGAGCAGGGCTCTGCCCCGACCTTGCAGGAGATTGCTGCCCATTTGCAGGTGCGGGGCAATCTGGGGGTGTTGCGTCATCTGGAGGCGTTGGAGAAAAAGGGTTACCTGCGGCGTACTGCGGGGCGGTCACGTGGAATTGTCCTGACGGAGCGGACGATGGTGGCCTGTTCACTCCCCCTGGTTGGTAGTGTGGCTGCTGGGGCTTTGACTGAAGCTCTGGAGGATATCGAGGGTCGAATTTATGTTGATCCGTCGCTGGTGCGGGGTGAGGACTGTTTTGCCTTGCGGGTCAAGGGGGACTCGATGATCGAGGCCCAGATTGTACCGGGTGATCTGGCCATTGTCAGGCCCCAGGCAACGGCAGAAAATGGTGATATCGTAGTGGCGATGCTCGATGGTGAGGCGACCCTCAAGCGTTTCTTTCGTGAAGAGGATCATATCCGTTTGCAGCCGGAAAACTCACGTCTGCAACCGATTATTCTGTATCCTGAGGATGGCGAACTACAGATTCTTGGCAAGGTAACCGGAATCGTACGGATGCTGGAGTAGGCGGGTGGAGAGTTGTTACGAAAATATCCGGGTCGGAGTGATTCATGGCCCGGGAAACCGTCTGCGACCGGTTTGGTTTGATCTCAATCGTCGTCAGCACAAGATCTGTCAGATCACCAACAGCTGGCGTGAGCGGCAGGGGGCGGTAGAACTGGTCCATTTTCATGTCACTGACGAAGGGGCTCTTTACGAGTTGATCTACAATCAGACCAGCGGTTGCTGGGCGTTGCAGCGGGTGGATGTCCTGTGAATTCGCGGCTGATCATGCATGTCGATATGAATGCTTTTTTCGCTTCGGTTGAGCAGCAGTCCAATCCGGCGCTGCGCGGGCGACCGGTTGCAGTGGTTGGCAGCCAGCAGCGTACTATCATTCTGACCGCCTCTTATGAGGCTCGCGATTACGGCGTCAAGACCGGAATGCGCCTTGATGAGGCTCGTCGCCAGTGTCCAGCTCTCAGGTTGATCCCCGCCAACAATCGGCTTTACACGCATGTCTCGGCACAGATTATCCGAATTTTTCACGATTATACGCCTTTGGTTGAAGTCTTTTCCATCGACGAAGGATTTCTGGATCTTTCCGGCTCGTTGCAACTTTATGGCAGTGTTCGGCGGATTGCCTATCTGATCAAGTCTCGCATCAAAGCGCGCTTTGGTCTGACCTGCTCGGTGGGGATCGCGCCCAATAAATTATTGGCCAAATTGGCTTCAGAGATGAAAAAACCGGATGGTTTGACGATTATCACCGAGGATCAGGTTGCAGAGGTGCTTGAAGACCTGCCGATTGGTGCTATCTGTGGTATCGGGCGAAAGACGGCGTATAAATTAAACCGTTTGGGGATTCAAACCTGCGGTCAGTTGGGACGTTTCCCGGTGCGGATTCTTAAATCACGTTTTGGGGTGGTTGGTGAGCGGCTGGTGATGATGGGGCAGGGGATCGACAGTTCTCCGGTGGTGCCGCAGGATCAGGAACCAGCGGTCAAGACCGTCGGGCATAGTATGACCTTGAAGCGCGATGTGCAGACCCGTGAGGAGATTGGCCGTTTTTTGCTGCAACTATCCGAAATGGTTGGTCGCCGGGCGCGACGCTACGGGGTGAGTGGACGTACGGTGACCCTGACGGTGCGTTATGCTGATTTTACGACCTTCAGCCGACAACAGATCCAGCAAAACGATATCTGTCTCACCGAACAGATTTACCGATCCGTACTGAAAATTCTCGACAATCTGTTGCTGACACAGCCGGTACGTCTGCTTGGAGTCCGTCTTTCCAGTCTCCAGCATCACCAGCGTCAGTTGTTGCTGCTTCCTGAAGACCGTAAGCGCCAGCAGTTGACCCGGGCGCTTGATCAGGTCAATGATCGCTACGGTGAATTTACCCTGATGTCTGCCGACCTGTTGCAGGTCAAAGGCAAGGGGAGTCACGTGATTTCTCCGGCCTGGCGTCCGGAAGGAATTCGCAATGTCGGGGTTCAATAATTTCAGTCGTGCGGGATGATTTTTCTCAACAGGATTTCAAGCAGTTGCTCCGGAGAGCGACCGGAGGTTGAGATCCGGGGGAATTGTTCATAGGTTGCCGCGCGTTGCTTGAGAAGCTCGGAGATTTTTTGCAGCGGGTCCGGGTTTGCCAGAAGCGGACGGGTTCCGGGCTGTTGTGAGATCCGGTCAAGAATTTCTTCCGGAGTTGCAACCAGGCAAAAGATCTGGCCATTGCGTTGCAGGGCGGAGACATTTTCAGGCTTCAACAGCAGTCCACCACCGGTGGCGATGACCAGATTTTGTCGCTCTGCCAGTTCCTGTACCAGGGCTGCTTCCTGTCGGCGAAAACTCGCTTCTCCCTCATCCTGAAAAATTGCGGTGATACTTTTACCGGCCCGTTCTTCAATCAGCTGATCGGTGTCAATGAATTCGGTGTGGAGTTTTTGGGCCAGCAGTTGTCCGAGACTGCTCTTGCCAGTGCCCATAAAGCCGGTCAGAATGATATTCTTTTTGTTCATGGGTGATCGATCTTTCAGGGGATTCCAGAGAAAAGCGTGAAGGTCTGGGCTGAAAATAGGGAAAAGATTTGGGCTTGTCAAGCCGTGCAGCAGAGAAACTGTCGATATTTTCGTCATGTACGTCTTATTTGCTTGGCATGGGAGCACCTTTTTGACATAATCGCCCGGTTTTGCAAGCGCTGTCTTTCGCAAAGGACTCCATCGGTCTGCAAATTCAGATAAAATAACGATTTATAAAGGGTTTAGCTCATGCCAGAAACAATTCGCAACATTGCCATTATCGCTCACATTGATCACGGCAAGACGACCCTGGTTGATGCCATGTTGGTCCAATCGGGAGTTTTTCGTGAAAACCAGGTCATTACCGAGCGGGTGATGGATAGCAACGATCTTGAAAAAGAGCGTGGCATTACCATTTTGGCCAAAAACCTGTCCGTACAATATGAAGGGTTGAAAATCAATATTGTTGACACTCCCGGCCACGCCGATTTCGGTGGAGAGGTCGAGCGCGTTTTGAAGATGGTTGATTCGGTCCTGTTGCTGGTTGACGCTTTTGATGGTCCGATGCCACAGACCCGTTTTGTCTTGAAAAAATCACTCGAACTTGGTCTTCAGCCGATTGTGGTTATCAATAAAATTGACCGCCCGGGAGCGCGCCCGGAACAAGTAGTTGATATGGCCTTCGACCTTTTTTGTGAGTTGAATGCCAATGAAGATCAACTCGATTTTCCGATTGTCTATGCCAGTGCCAAGCTGGGGATTGCCAAACTTGATCTGGCCGACGAGTCGGACAATCTTGACCCTCTGTTTGGGGTGATTCGTGATCGGGTCGCTCCGCCGAAGGCTGATCCGACAGCCCCTTTTCAGATGCTGGTCACCAATATTGATTACAACAAGTTTATTGGACGTACCGCAACCGGCAAGATTTTTAACGGCGTGGTTCATTCCGGTGAAACGGTGGCTCATATCGACCGTAACGGGGTTGTTCACAATGGTCGTATCAGCAAGCTGCTCGGTTATCAGGGGTTGCAGCAGATTGAACTTGAAAAGGCTTCGGCTGGAGATATTGTCACCATTGCCGGTTTCGAAGAGTTGGGAATTGGCGAAACCCTGGCTTCTGCAGAAACGCCTGTTGCTCTGCCTTACGTGGCAATCGATGAACCGACCTTGTCGATGAACTTTATCGTCAATTCTTCTCCCTTTGCCGGTCAGGAAGGGAAATTTGTCACCTCACGGAATATTCGTGACCGGTTGATGAAGGAGTTGCGAACCAACGTGGCTCTCAAGGTTGAAGATACCGACAATACCGACACCTTCAAGGTCAGTGGCCGCGGTGAATTGCACCTGTCGATTCTGATTGAAAATATGCGCCGTGAAGGTTTTGAACTGGCGGTTTCCAAGCCGCAGGTTATCTACCGTGAGATCAATGGTGTTCGTTGTGAGCCGATGGAATATCTGACAATTGATGTTCCCGAAGAATTTCAGGGCACAGTGATTGAGAAGCTTGGTCCTCGCAAGGCCGAGATGGTTTCAATGACAGTTCTCGAGGGGATTACCCGGCTCGAATTTGTTATTCCGGCCCGTGGTTTGATCGGTTTTCGGACTGAGTTTATGACCGATACCCGAGGCACCGGAGTTCTCAATCATGTCTTTCATGAGTATGCTCCCTACAAGGGTGAGATCGAAGGGCGTAAAAACGGAGTGCTGATCGCGATGGATACCGGTGAGACGGTTGCCTATTCGCTGTATAATCTGCAAGATCGTGGAATTCTTTTTGTTGGTCCCGGAGTCAAGTTTTACGACGGGATGATTATCGGCCAGCATGCCAAGGAAAATGATCTGGTTGTCAATTGCAGCCGGGGGAAAAAACTGACCAACGTGCGTTCTTCCGGCACCGATGAGGCCATTCGGATCATTCCTCCCCGGATTCTTACTCTGGAGCAGGCCCTCGAGTTTATCGCTGATGATGAGCTGGTTGAGGTGACACCGCAGTCAATCCGTCTGCGCAAGCGTTATCTTGATGCCAATGAGCGCAAGAAGAGAGAGAAGCGTAATCAGGAATAGTCTGACGTAGCAGACCAGTAAAAAACACCAGAAAAGGCCGGGCGATGATTGCTCGGCCTTTTTCTTTGGTGCGCCCGGCCGGGCGCGTGGTGCGTAAGCACCATCCATTTAGCCGTGGTGGCTGAATGGTGACTTGGAGGTGCAAGTCCTCTGCGGACCCTGATGACGGGAACCGCTAGCCGGACGGCAAGGGTGTCCACCGCGAGGTGGAATCTG
>JAJRWH010000076.1 GCA_024276935.1 Deltaproteobacteria bacterium | reverse complement strand
TTGAAAATCGCAGCAGCCAGGTCGCCGGTATAGGTCGGGCTTCCAATCTGGTCTGAAACAATCCCGAGTTGCTCACGTTCTTTAGCAAGACGTAGAATTGTTTCGACAAAATTGTTACCACCGGGGCCATATAGCCAGCTGGTGCGAAGGATAAAATACTTTTCAAGTCCGCTGGCATGAATCGCTTGTTCGCCGAGAAGCTTTGTCCGTCCGTAAGCAGATTCAGGTCCGACCGGATCCTCCTCCTTAAGTGGCGTGCTGCCGCTGCCAGAGAAGACATAATCGGTCGAAATATGCACCAGAGTCGAATCGACCTTTGCCGCCACTTTCGCCAGAGATCCAACTGCGATTCCGTTGATCTGAGCTGCGAGATCCTCCTGTGACTCACATCCGTCGACATTGGTAAAGGCCGCACAATTGATAATCAGATCCGGTTTCAGAAGTTGAACAGTCGACAACAGCTGCTGTTCTTTGGTCAGGTCGAAATCAGGGAGATCAACTGCTGTGACCTCCCAATCATCTGCAGCCAGCGCGAGAACTTTCCGGGCAAGCATTCCTTTGCTGCCGATGAGTAGCAGGCTTTTCGATTGTTTTTGCATTTATCGATCACCGTACATTTTTGCGTAATATTCCTGATAGGAACCGTCAAGGACTCCGGCAACCCAATCCGGATTTTCCAGATACCAGTCAATGGTCTTGAGAATCCCCTCGTCAAAGGTTACTGAAGGTTCCCACCCCAGCTCCAGCCGAACCTTTGAAGCGTCAATGGCGTAGCGTCTATCATGCCCCGGACGGTCCGTAACGAAACGGATCAGGCTGCGGCGGGGCTCCTCCGAGTCAAGCAGACCAACCTTCCGATCCAGAATGTCACAAACCGTCTCGACAATCTCGATATTCTGTTTCTCATTATTACCGCCGATATTATAGGTCTGGCCCAACTGCCCTTTTTGCAGAACAGTCAGAATCGCCTCGCAATGGTCAACCACATAAAGCCAGTCACGAACATTCTTGCCATCACCATAGACCGGCAACTCCTTGCCCTGCAGGGCATTATTTATGATCAGCGGAATCAGCTTTTCCGGGAAATGATAAGGCCCGTAGTTGTTTGAACAATTGGTCATCAGAGTCGGCAGACCATAGGTATGAAAATAAGAACTGACAAGATGGTCTGAAGAGGCTTTACTTGCTGAATAAGGTGAACGGGGATCATATGCTGTGTTCTCGGTGAACAGCCCGGTCTCACCGAGCGAACCGTAAACTTCGTCGGTACTGACATGCAAGAACCGTGAGGAGGAAGGAGTGAGGGGGGAGGAGGGCAGCCAAGCCTTTCTGGCCGCTTCCAGCAGGGTAAAGGTCCCGACTATATTGGTCTGAATAAATTCCGCCGGGCCGCTGATACTGCGGTCAACGTGTGATTCTGCGGCAAAATGTACAACCGTATCAAATTGTTCTTCGCTAAAGAGTTTTTCAACCAGCTGTGCGTCGCAGATATCCCCTTTTACAAACCGGTAACGGGCATCATCTTCGATATCAGCCAGATTTTTCAGATTACCCGCGTAGGTCAGCTTGTCGAGATTCACCAGACGACAATCTGGCAGTGATTTCAGTGCCAGACGCACAAAATTGGAACCGATGAAGCCGCAGCCCCCGGTAACCAGAATGTTTTTCATTTCTTCCTCCAATTTAAAATCTTTTTTCTGCCGCTGATACACGCTGATTTACGCTGATAACGGCAAAAACAGAAACCATTATTCCAGAAAATTGTTGACCACTCTTCTAACCTGGACTTTAGCTCCACCGAAGTTCACCAACAGGCCCAAAGGCTTACTCGTTGCTTTAAGATAGTTCAGACATTGCGCCAGATGGATATCGGCCAGAGCCTTAACGGCCTTAAGTTCAACTATCAGGTCATTCTCAACAACAAGATCCGCAACAAAGTTGCCAACAACCTCGCCAGCATAAATAACCTGAATCGGATCTTGCTGTACAACCTGGAGGCCGGATTTAACCAATTCGATCCGCAGGGCATTTTCGTAAACATTTTCAAGGAAACCGTACCCCAACTGATTACCGACAGCGTAAGCACAGCCAATCACTTGCTCAGTCAACGCATTGTAGTAAGCCTTATCCTTCACCATCATTCCCCTCCGTATTTCTGCGGCCAAATAGCCTTTAAGTCATTTTTTTCAGCCGCTGATACACGCCGATTATCGCTGATAACTGCAAAAACAAAGACAAGGTCTCGGTCTTGGATTAAAAACAAAAGCAGACTTTCGCCTTTGACCTATCCGCGTCATCCGCGTTCATCTGCGGCCAAACAGCCCTTAAGTCTTTTCCTCTACCGCTGATACACGCCGATTATCGCTGATAACTGCAAAAGCAAACAATCATTCGCTTCAAGATTACCTCGTGATAAACACCGGATCGAAAACCCGCTCAATTCTGTTTTGACTCAATAAATCAGACATCATCTGGTTTTTATCTTGAAGTCATCAAGAGGCAAAAGACTTTGATCTGTCCCCGCCCTTGACCGTTCTCGCTCTCGTCTTTGCCCGTTCCCGCTTCTCGCCTCACACCCCCTTGTCATTGCAACTTTATTTATTTTTTAGCTGGTGGATCTGGGTAGGGCATGCGCAGCCTGATATTATCAGCTGGTGCCGCAAACGCATTGCAATCTCTTAGTTTTTCGATGGCTCTGTCCCTGTTGGAAAAATCAATTTTACTGATAAAATCTTGAACGTGCTGCATCTGTTTAATAAATGCAGCTGGATCACATTCGTTGGTCATACGCTTGAGACCCGAAAGGTACTCGGTGCGGAATACCGAAGGGATAATAATCCGCGTCTGCCCACTTGCAACAAGTTCAGCATTCATCATAGCTCTGGCAATACGACCATTCCCATCATCAAAAGGATGAACTTCGAGAATGAAAAACATCATTGCCAAAGCTCGCGCAAATGGATGAACCAAACCACGGTAAAATTCAAAACCCTGCCGCAGGGTTCCGCGCACCAGGGATGGATCAACAAATCGGGTTAATCCAGCGATATTGGGGCGCAGCTTATATTGTCCCGGTCGCTTGTCTGGCCGCCCTTCCAAAATGACCGCATGGCGTGAAATCAAAAGATCTTCGAATTCCTCGAAGGTCCTGGGGATTTTGGTCATTTCATCAATACTGCCGACGATCCTGTATGTACCCAAGATATCGTGACCATCCTCGGGACGAGACGGGGGGACAATACCTGAGTCAATAATTTCATACGCCTCTTCAACTAAGAACTCGGTGCCTTCAATAAAGTTGGAAAAGTAAGCGTCAAAAAATGCCGTTGTATAGAACTCTTCACCAGTATCAACCGCATTTCGAACCGGAAATGGAGCATCAGCAATAACAGCCCTCAAAGCGGCAAAACGTTCAACCGCTTTTGGCTCGTATCCCTCACCGATACGATGTGCCTTTGACAAAGGAGAGGAAAGGTTTGCCTCTTTGGTTCCCTGAATGGCACCTATCAACTCATTCAGTCTGGTAAATTCACGCTCCAACCCCAGCAACCTGGAAACATCTCGTGCCCGATCACGCAAACGATTCAGTTCCGCTTCGCCATTACTACTAAATATCACCGCAAGACGTTCTTCTATTTCGTGCTGCGCAAGAACTTTAAGCTCGCGTCCGCTATCTTTTGCGGGGAGGAGATTTTCCAGATAGGCTCTTTCACGGCAGGCGACATAAAGATTTAATATCTGGGAGTCCCAGTCTTCGAGCGGCCCCGGTCCTTTTTGGACAAATATTTTGAGGCCAGGAAGGTCAAAGGTTCTCCTGTACCTTCCTGTGACATAGATACATCCGGCGGGAGAGATTTTGTTTTCAATTGCGGATCGATGGCTTACAACAGTACCAGGAACAAGAAGGGACAATATTTGCCAAACATTCTGACGGACAATTTGCTCAGGAGAGTCCTTTAAGTTGGACGTATAAAGTTTCGGGCCGATTTTGCGGACGAGACCCGCTTTTACCGCGCGTGATATTTCAGCACTTTGGTTTGTATCTGAAATGAAGAGTAATGGAAATTTTTTCACCTAAACCACCCTGACCCTAACATTTCATAGAGAAATATTTTCACAACACGCCCAATTGTGCCAACTTTTTTTCCTAAGGTCAATTTTTTACTTCAGTTGCAAATACATTTATAGGCAGTTGTAAACATTCCGCACGCCATTGAGCTTCAGCATTTTCGTGACGCCGCGTAAACGGTTACCTCACCTCCCGCCCTTGTCGTTGCCCGTTCCCGCTTCCCACCTCTCACCTCTTTCCTTTGTTCTTTCCCAACGCCCAGCACCCAGCGCCCTTGTCATCCAAAAACATCCTTCAAACGTCCAACCAGATGCATACGCTCATGAAGGATTGTAACGATACCGATATCACCGCTACTCAGATGTCGCCAATAAATAAAGTGTTTTTCATATCGGCAGAAAAAACCATCCACGCCAAAATCGGCAGGAATCGGACGGGAAAGAACCTCATGCGTTTCTATCTTTGAAAATGTATCAAACAGGCCAATAATATAATTATCAGCCTGCTCTGCCCCCCATTGTCTCAAGGTATATTGATAAATTTCATCAATCCGGTGCGACGCGGCATTCTGGATTAAATAACGCGTCATCAGTCCTGCCTGGTTCGATTGCGCTCGATCACTTCACGAGCAGTCAATGGGGCATATGAGTTTTCAGGAGCAGCAAAAGCAAGAGAGAGTTCCCCTTTGAGACGGTCGAATGCCTGTTGCTCCACACGCTCCTTATCGCGCCGAATGAGATCGCGAATATACTCACTCACATTCTCATAAGAACCTGTTTCCCCCACGCTTGCTGCGACAAAATCACTTAACGCGCCACTGATCCGAACTGTCATCGTTGTCTGAGCCATATTGAATATCCTCCTACATGCACTTTGTGTTCATGATAACTAATATTTAATACCAGGTCAACGGCGGGCAAAGAACGAGGCGAGAGGCGCGAAAGGGCAAAAGACCGTTCCCACTTCCCGCTTCCCGCCTCTGCCCTTCCCAAACGTCTAGCGCCCAACGCCCAGTACCCTTGCCCGTTCTCCCCTCTCGTCTCCAGGTCCTATCCCAGCGCCCTTGTCATTCAAGCAGCAAGAACCTCTTTAAGGATCTCAGGATGTCTGATAGCAATCATGATTAACGATTTTGCCGCACCGGATGGCTGACGACGGCCCTGCTCCCATTCCTGTAACGTCCGCAGAGAAACACCAAGCAGTTTTGCAAATTCGCGTTGAGAAAGACCAACCTTGTGCCTGGCCTCCGCAATAGGGGAAATCACGAATGTCGATACCTGGCCAGTCTTACCCGACTTAATGTCACGAATGGCCTGAAGTAATTCATTGCCGATATCACGTTCAGCGTCACGTTTGTCAATTTCATTCTCATCAATCGACATCTTCCATCTCCTTCCTCAGGGCTTTAAGAATAGGTCCCGGAATACTGTCTACAGCACTCTTGCCACACCCCTTACGTTTCCAACGTATTTTGCGAACACCACCTGAGTCCTTGACAAGATCACCCGCCTCAGGCACAGACGCCAGATAAATCTGGAATGACGCATACTCTTCTTCATCAAGATAATCGTAAACTTGCCTTGAAAAGATCGGCGATTCAATAAACGTCTGAACAGAGCTATTATACGTCATTGCCGTACACTGTCAACTCTGAGATTATGCTCATCTCTCCCCCCCCTTTCTTTGATCTTAATACCTTTGCCTTTGACCTATCCGCGTCATCCGCGTTCATCTGCGGCTAAACAGCCCTTAAGTCTTTTCCTCTACCGCTGATACACGCTGATTATCGCTGATAACTGCAAAAACAAAGACAAGGTCTCGGTCTTGGGTTAAAAACAAAAGCAGACTTTTGCCTTTGACCTATCCGCGTCATCTGCGGCCAAACAGCCTTTAAAACTCAAAACTATATCTGATCCAAAAGAGCCAGATACTCAGCTGCAATTCTGTCCCAATTGTAATGATCGCGAATCCGGTTTTGCATAACTGTTTTCAAAATAGTTTTACCTTCAGTGTCCAAGGCTTCTATCTTGGCCATCAGCTGCGAAATGTCTTGAGGCTTACTGAAATAGTATCCAGATTCCCCACAAACCTCCCGATTAAAAACATTGTCATGCGCAATCACGACATTGCCACAGCCCAAGGCTTCAAGCAAAGAAGGGTT
>JAJRWH010000075.1 GCA_024276935.1 Deltaproteobacteria bacterium | reverse complement strand
TCTTCTAGAGGCCGCGCCTTCAAAGCTTTCTAAAATCGATCCGCTTTGAAGGCGCGGCCACACAGCGTGGCCGTTGTGTCAACGCATTTTTTACAACTTCGACAAATTTTCAAAGATCACGAAACTCTAAACTTCAGTAAATGGCATAAAAGGCAAAAAAGAAGCCAGCCTCAAAAACAGAGACTGGCTTCTTTTTTGCTCGATTCGAAATATCAGGATTCAGACATTAAACCGAAAATGCATAACATCGCCATCGACAACCGGGTATTCTTTTCCTTCGAGACGCATAAGCCCTTTTTCCCGTGCACCGGCTTCACCTTTACAGGCAATAAAGTCCTGATAGGCAATCACCTCGGCACGAATAAAACCTTTTTCGAAATCGGTATGAATCACCCCGGCAGCTTCTGGAGCCTTGGCACCATCCCGCACCGTCCAGGCTCGAACCTCTTTAACTCCCGCAGTAAAATAGGTGATCAGGCCAAGCAAGCGATAACCGGCATGAATCATCCGATCGAGCCCGGCTTCTTCAAGACCAAGATCGGCCAAAAAATCACTTTTTTCATCAGGATCGAGTTCAGCGATTTCAGATTCAATCTTGCCGCAGATGGTGACCATGGCAGCTCCTTCTTTGGCAGCATGCTCAGCAACTCTTTGTACAAAAGGATGCGCCCCGTCAAGATCATCTTCAGCGACATTGGCAACATAAAGAACCGGTTTGGCTGTAATCAGATGCAGACCACGCAAGATAACGCGCTGCGCCGGATCAAGGTCAACTGAACTGGCAGGCAGACCTTCGTTAAGAACTGTGCGGACCTTTTCCAGAACAGCAACTTCTGCCTGCATCTGCTTGTCACCACTTTTGGCTTGTTTTGCCGAACGGAGAATTCTTTTTTCTACGGTATCGAGGTCGGCCAGGTTCAATTCGGTCTGGATCACTTCAATATCACACAGCGGATCAATCGACCCATCGACATGAACAACATTGTCATCTTCAAAGCAGCGCACAACATGGGCAATGGCATCAACCTGGCGGATATGGCCTAAAAACTGATTACCTAGACCTTCGCCCTGACTGGCCCCCTTTACCAGTCCGGCAATATCAACAAATTCCATACTGGTTGGCAGAACCCGTTCCGGAACAACAATTTCGGCAAGAGCATCAAGACGCTTGTCCGGGACAGCAACCACGCCGACGTTTGGCTCAATAGTACAAAACGGGTAGTTTGCAGATTCTGCCCCGGCTGAAGTAATCGCATTGAAAATAGTCGATTTCCCGACATTGGGAAGACCGACAATTCCGCATTTAAATCCCATAGTGAAGCTCTCTCTTAAAATGACGATAGCCGGGGTTCTGACCCCGGCTATCGGATATTACCTGTTTGTTGACGCGCTTATCAGACCAGCAATGGTGCGATAACCAGAGCGACAACACTCATCAGTTTGATCAGGATATTCATGGCAGGGCCGGAAGTATCCTTGAAGGGGTCGCCAACGGTGTCGCCAATAACAGCGGCTTCGTGGGCAGTACCACCCTTCTCTTCACCTTCGATCTTGCCTTGCTCAATATATTTTTTGGCATTATCCCATGCGCCACCGCCATTGGACATCATCAGCGCCAGCAACACACCGGCCAGAGTTGCACCGGCAAGCATCCCGCCAAGAGCCTCAGGACCCAGAATAAAGCCCATGGCGACAGGAGCAACAACGGCAACAATGCCAGGAAGGACCATTTCTTTGAGGGCGGCGGCAGCAGAAATATCAACACATTTCTGTGAATCGGGCTTGACCCCTTCCTTGCCTTCAAGCAGGCCGGGAATTTCACGGAATTGACGGCGAATCTCATCAACCATCTTTCCTGCAGCGCGACCAACCGAAGTCATGGTCAAGGCACCGATGAAAAATGGCAGCGCACCACCGATCAACAGACCAATAACAACCTTGGGCTCAATCAGATTGATCGCCTTGAGACCAACGGTTGTTGCATAGGCAGAGAAAAGTGCCAGTGCCGTCAAGGCCGCAGAACCGATCGCAAAACCCTTACCAATGGCAGCCGTCGTATTACCAATCGCATCAAGTCCGTCGGTAATTTCACGAACCTCAGGTCCAAGACCAGCCATCTCGGAAATACCGCCAGCATTGTCGGCAATAGGACCGTAGGCATCAACAGTCATGGTGACACCAACAGTGGCCAGCATCCCGACTGCCGCGATACCGATTCCGTAAAGACCGGCAAAGTAGTTTGCAACAAAAATGGCAACACTGATAATCAGGATCGGCAGAGCCGTTGACTCAAGACCAACAGCCAGACCATGAATGATGTTGGTCGCCGGACCGGTTTTGCTTGCCTCGGCAATTCGCATAACAGGCGCATGGGCCGTGTAGTACTCTGTAATTTGACCGATTGCAATCCCGGCCAGGGTTCCGGCCAGAATCGCCCAGAAAACGCCACTTGAGATTCCGTACATGCGAATCACAAAGTAGGCTGCAATCAAAAACCCACCGGCGGCCACAAAGGTCGTAAAGTGCAATGCCTTACCCGGGTCCATTGACTTGAGAACCTTCATCGAAGCTATCCCGATAAAGGAAAAGATCAGGCCAACCATTGCCAGAACCAACGGCAGGACCATCACACTGGCCTGAATAGAAGCACCACCCCCCAGCTTGGTCAATAATGCCGGACCCGCTGCTGCAGCGATTGCCATCGTCGCGATAATTGAACCTACATAAGATTCGAAGATGTCGGCACCCATACCCGCAGTATCGCCAACACAGTCACCAACGTTATCTGCAATAACGCCAGGATTTCGAGGATCATCCTCGGGAATACCAGCCTCAACCTTACCAACCAGGTCGGCACCAACATCGGCAGCCTTGGTATAAATACCGCCACCAACACGAGCGAAGAGGGCAATCGATGATGCGCCCATGGCGAAACCATTGATATATTTGACCGTATCGGTATCGCCGCCAAAGAAAATGTAAGCGATTCCAACACCGACAAGACCCAGAGAAGCGACCGCCAGGCCCATAACAGCACCACCGTTGAACGAAACCTCAAGAGCTTTGGCCTGGCCACTGACCCGAGCAGCTTCCGTTGTCCGCACGTTAGCGCGTGTTGCGGCTTTCATTCCGATGAAACCGCAGGTCATTGAGCACAGAGCTCCGCCCAGAAATGCCAGCGCCGTCTGAAAGTTCATCCCGAAGGTAATGAGAACAAAAACCACGACAATGAAAATAGCGAGGACACGATACTCACGTCCCAGAAACGCCATGGCTCCATTGTAGATATCCTCGGAGATCTCTTTCATTCGAGCATTGCCAACCGGTTGCGCCTTGACCACTTTGTAAAGGACAATCGCGATTGCAAAACCGATAGCCCCCAGGATGGGAGCAAACATCTGCAGTTCCATCTGTTCCTTGCCTCTCTTTTTGAGTTAGTTAGTTTCCAACAGATTTTTATTGTTGAACCCGTTCATGGCAAATTGCACGCCCTCGCCCAGAATCGCAACAACAGCCTCAACCGCACCATCAAGCACCTGCGGTAACTGGCTACGTTCCGTTGCAGAAAAACGTCCCAGAACGTGGGATGTCAATTCGCCCTGCTCGGGTCTCCCTATACCAATTTTCAACCGGACAAAATCATTCCGGCCCAGAACCGTACAGATATTTCGTATGCCGTTTTGTCCGCCATGCCCTCCGCCGGGTTTAATCCGGATCGTTCCAAAAGGCAGGTCCACATCGTCATGGACCACAATCAAATCCCCCGGAGAAATTCCGAGGGATTTGCAGGCAGACTGGACACTGGCTCCACTGAGGTTCATAAAGGTCTGGGGCAACAACACCGTGGTTTCCTCACCCGCGGCTCGCCCGACACCATAAACCCCTTGAAAACCTTTCTTTTTTAAAGAGATACGAAACTGTTCGGCAACTTTTTCAGCCACCATGAAACCGATATTGTGACGGGTTCCGGCGTATTTATCTCCCGGATTTCCCAGCCCGACCAGCAGTTTCAATTTCGCCTCGTTTACTCTTCGACCTCAGCGGCCTCTTCAACGACATCTTCAAGCTCTTCACCGTCAATGTCTTCAGCCTCTTCCTTGTGACCCTTGACCGTTATGACGGTAAAGTTGACATCGTAAGGAATCTCGACACCCTGAGCTGTTGCAACCTCTTCGACGTGAACCGTGTCACCAATATTCAGTGCCGTAACGTCAATTTCGATTGCTTGCGGAACGGCATCCGGCAAACAGACAACTTCGAGCTCGTGACGGATAACCTGCAAGCTGCCACCGATCTTCTCACCTTCTGATTTACCGACAGCAACAACCGGGACCATGAAGCTACCCTTTTTCTTCAGATCGATTGCATGGAAATCGGCACAAACCATGGTGCGGCGGATCGGATGGAGATCAAGATCCCGCAACACAACAACCTTGCCTTCAACCGGTTTGGCTCCCCTTAAAGTGATCAGGGTGTTCCAGCCCGCGTCAGAAGAAACTACCCGCTCCAGATCTCTGGGCTCAACACTGATCGTACAGGGATCAATCCCTTTACCATAAACAACTGCGGGAACCAGCCCCTGGGCACGCAGTCGACGTGCCACACCTTTACCGGCTCCTTCACGCAAGGTTACATTCAGTTCTGCATTTGCCATCTATCTTTCCTCCGTCTTCTTTCGTCGGTCTGTCTATAAAATCGAGTTTTGTGTTGCAGGCCGCCGCGCTATACAAACAGCGAGCTGACCGATTCGTCATTGTGAATTCTGCGAATTGCTTCGGCCAGCAATTTGCTGATCGGCAACATCCGCAAGCGGTCGCAGGTTTCAACCTTCTGCTGCGCCGGAATCGTATTCGTCACGACAACCTCCTGAAGCTGGCTGTCGGCTATCCGCTCAAGTGCCGGGCCGGACAAAACCCCATGGGTGGCACAGGCTGAAACAGATACGGCCCCCGCTTTTGAAAGAGCACTCGCTGCCGTACACAGGGTGCCCGCAGTATCGATCATATCATCGACAATCACACAGTTTTTACCTGAAACATCGCCGATAATATGCATGACTTCGGAAACATTCGGCCCACTGCGGCGCTTGTCAATAATGGCCAGACCGGCGTCGAGACGCTTGGCAAATGCACGAGCACGCTCTGTTCCGCCGGCATCAGGCGAAACAATAACCAGATCCGGCAGGTTCTTACTGCGGATTTCATCAAGCATAACCGGCGCGGCGTACAGATGATCGACCGGAATATCGAAAAAACCCTGAATTTGTCCGGCATGTAAATCGACCGTCAACAAACGATCAACTCCGGCGACTGAAATCAGATCGGCCACCAGTTTGGCAGTAATCGGTGCCCGGGGTGTCACCTTGCGATCCTGGCGAGCATAGCCAAAATATGGTACGACCGCATTGATCCGTGCTGCCGAGGCGCGCTTGAGAGCATCAACCATCACCAGCATTTCCATCAGATGGTTGTTCGAGGGCGCACAGGTCGACTGAATAAGAAAAACATCCCGTCCCCGAACATTGTCACCAATTTCAACCTGAACCTCGCCATCGGAAAAGGTATGAACCTTGGCAGCCCCCAACGTGACCGACAGGTGCTCGCAGATCTCCCTGGCCAAAGGCGGATTGGAATTACCGGTAAATATCTTAATCATGTCGCGCTTGGACCTCGGTCTCTGTTCCCTGGTTAACTACCAACAAAATAAAAATACCGGGCGATCTGAGATTTCTGCCCCGGTGGCGGTCAGGATTCAATTGTTTTACACCTTGCCTTCCGGCGGGGCGTTTTTACCTGTATCATCAGTCTGCTGTCAAGCCTTCCCGGAAAGACCGGTCAATCCAGCGGCCTGACTACAAAAGCTTTCCAGGAACATTCCCGTGGCAGAGCAGCCAAAGCCTTCTCGGCAGCAGCAGGATCTGTGAAGACCCCAAAAACGCTGGCCCCGCTCCCCGACATCAGGGTTCCCAATGCCCCCTGTTGGCGCAAAAAGTCTTTCATTTCGCTGATTTCGGGGTAACGCCCGGCAGTCACAGATTCAAGATCATTGTGTAACGAAGCCAGCAATTCGGGGACGCTTGAGACCGAAAACCTTGGAAGGTTAGCCAGTTCGCCCCCTTTTGTCAACTGCAAACTTTGGTAAACCCAGGCGGTAGAAACGGCGATTCCGGGATTCAAAAGCAGGTAGCAAACATCGGGCAAAGGCGGCAGGGGTTGTAAATCTGTTCCGGTGCCCGTCGCCCAGGCCGGACGCTCAAAAAGAAAGAAAGGAACATCAGCGCCAAGATCGGCAGCAAGTTCCCGTAAACGCGCCAAAGAAACGGGTTGACCACAGAGTCGATTCAGGCCCGTCAGAACAGAGGCGGCATCGGACGAGCCACCCCCCAAACCCGCAGCAACCGGAATCTGTTTGTCGATTCGGATTGACACCCGTCTCGACAACTGCACCTCGCGCAGAAATTTACGAGCCGCCCGAGAGGCAATATTTTCACCCCCGTCGAGGTCGAGCCCCTCACACCACACCTCAACCCCCTTGCCACAACCCAGGGATATCTCGACCCGGTCGGCCAGATCAATGCGTTGCATCGCCATCGCCAACTCATGATATCCGTCGCTTCTGCGCCCCAGAACATGCAGACAGAGATTGATTTTGGCGGGTGCATCAATGACCAATGTCTTCACCTGGACATAACCTCCTCACGACACCCCTCCCCACAGCGCCCATCATCTTCTGCGCAGTCAGAACTGTCAAGTCATCTCCAGCGTTATCTGTAAGCATCTGCAAAACAAAATTGAAACATTATTCCATAAGCATTTTTTTGCCTCGCACAAACCAGAGCAAACAACGAAAAACTACCCCTGTGTACGGGTGGCGTATTTTCGCCACCAGAGGCCGACAACAGCCATGAACCCAGATGAGCCCTGACAAATGTCGCAATTCAAAATCTTTTTTTCAGTGTAATTTCAGAGTATTTGCCCTTCTGCAAACAGCTTTTTAAAAATGGCACTATCCTTGCCTGTTCCAGAAGATCTGCAGTTAAAATAGAATTGCTTTTGATTATCCTTATATTGTCTTTTGACAATATATTGACAAATTTATATTTAACGTGAAAATAATCCCTACAATGCTTCTTGCAAAGATCGTCACGTTGGCGCTGACCTTGAGTCTGTTTGCTGTCAGTGCAACCCTGGCAGAACCGGTTTCTATCAAGTTCAGCCAGATCGAGAATCGAAACACCCCCAGAGGGAAGGCAAGTGAATACTTCAAGCGGCTGGTCGAGCAACGCTCAAACAAACGCATCAAGGTTGAGTTCTACGCCGCCAACGGCCTGCTTGATGAGAGTAAAGAACTGGACGAGCTGAAATCCAACTGGATCCAGATGAGTGCGCCAAGCTGGACCCGACTCACGGATATCAACCCACAGCTTTTGCTATTCGACCTGCCTTTTCTGTTTGCAGACACAGAACACCTGCATCGGGTTCTCGACGGAACGATCGGCAAAGAGATCCTCGCCAAGACCAGTCGTGAGGGTCTCGTTGCTCTCGCTTTCTGGGATAACGGATCCAAGCAACTGACCGCCAATCGTCCATTAATTTTGCCGCAAGATGCGGCGGGGCTCAAGTTTGGGCTGACCGGGTCAGAGGTCGACAGGGAACAATTCAGAATACTGGGAGCAAGCGGACAGGTAACGCCTCTGGAGCAACGTTACGAAACCCTGAAAAAAGGGGAGATAGACGGACAGGAAAGTACCCTGAGCGATGTATACAATCAGGAGCTTTATCGAGTACAGTCAAACCTGACGCTCAGCAACCATGGTTATCTGGGATATCTGGTCATGACCAACAGCCATTTCTGGGATCAACTCCCCAAAGACCTTAAAGTCATCATCCTGGGTGCAATCAGGGATGCGGGCGAATACAGTAGAGAGTTGGCCGTTCAGCTCCACAACGACACTCTGGAGAAAATCCGTTCCACCAGGACAATCAGAGTGCGCCAACTGACAGCAACTGAAAAAGAGCTATGGAAGAACAGACTACAGCACATCTATCCCGCCTTTTATGGCAAGGTTGGCAGAAAGCTGATAACTGATATCGCAAAAGAAGAACCCTAAAATAGCGTTTTCGAATTGTTGTCGTGTGGACAACAAGTAACTCAACCATTAGCACAGGAGAGAAAAATGTCTAAAAGCAAGGTTTTACTGGTAAGCATGGTGGTCGTCGCCGCGCTCGTCGTTTCGGCATCCGTCTCGATGGCCTCCCCCATTGTCATCAAGTTTTCGCACGTTGTTGCTGAAAACACCCCCAAGGGCCAGATGGCCAACAAATTCAAGCAGCTTGTTGATGAGCGTCTGGGTGGCAAGGTTCTGGTCGAGGTTTTCCCTAACTCACAGCTGTTTGGTGACAAAAAAGTTCTGGAAGCGATGCTGCTTGGCGACGTCCAGATGGCCGCTCCTTCACTGTCAAAATTCAAAAAATACACCAAGAGCCTGCAAATTTTCGACCTGCCCTTCCTCTTCAAAGATATGAAGGCTGTTGAAAAATTCCAAAAAGGACCTGTGGGTCAGAAACTGCTGATGGCCACCAAGAAAAAAGGCCTGATTGGTCTCGGTTATCTGCATAATGGTCTCAAGCAACTTTCATCCAATGAGCCTCTGCGCGTTCCTGCCGATGCCAAGGGTAAAAAATTCCGCATCATGAGTTCCGACGTTCTCGCTGCCCAGTTTGAAGCTGTCGGTGCCCTGCCGCTGAAAAAACCTTTCTCTGAGGTTTTCACCCTGCTGCAAACCAACGCTATCGACGGTCAGGAAAACACCTGGTCAAACATCTACTCGAAAAAATTCTACGAAGTACAGCCCTTCATCACCGAGTCTAATCACGGTGTTCTCGACTATCTGGTTGTTACCTCTGCCGAGTTCTGGATGGGCCTTGACGAAGGTATCCGCGCCAAGCTGAAAACAGCTCTCGACGAAGCGATTGCCTTCGGCAACAAGGTTGCTGCTGAAAAAGCTATTTCTGATCGTCAGAAAATTATTGACTCAGGTCGTTCCAAGGTCCTGCAACTGACTGATGCCGAGCGTCAGCAGTGGGTCAATGTTATGAAGCCGGTATGGAAGAAGTTTGAAGACCAGATTGGCAAGGACTACATTGAGGCTGCGGTCAAATCAAACTAGGCACCATCACAAAGTAATAACCGCGCGGGCTTTCGCCATGAAAGCCCGCGTACTTTCACGACAAGGTTTTCATAAGGACAGACTATGTTAAAACGCATGATCAACAGCCTGGAGGAGACAATCATCATCCTTCTTCTGGCAACAATGACCCTGCTGGTCTTTTTCGAAGTCGTTCTACGCTTCGGCTTCAGCATCGGCTTCATGTGGAGCGAGGAATTAACCCTGCTCCTCTCGGGATGGCTGGTCCTGTTTGGTGCCTCCTACGGCATAAAGGTCGGCTCCCACATCGGCGTAGATGCCCTTGTGAAAATCTTGCCGCCAAAAGTTCGCAAGATCGTCAGCGGGATTGCAGTTTGTGCCTGTCTCGCATACTGCGTTCTCTTTATCGAGGGCGCCTGGGTTTATCTGTCCAAAATGCAGATGATCGGCATTGAGCTGGACGATTTGCCCCTGCCCAAATGGATTGCTCACAGCATTCTTCTGATTGGAATGATTCTGATGGCCCTGCGTTTGCTGCAACTGCTCTGGGCCATATTTACCGGAAAAGCTGACGGGTTCAAACTTGCCGACGAAGCCAAAGACAGCATGTATCTGGCCGAGGAAACAACCCTTGCTCTCAACAAGGGAGGTGACTCGAAATGACCACTGCGGCACTTTTTTTAATTCTGCTTATCTGTCTGCTGATCGGTATGCCGATCGCCTTTGCGCTCGGCTTGGCCAGTATCACGACTATTTTAATTTTTTCCCATGATTCCCTGGCTTCGATCGCCCTGAAACTGTTCGGTTCTGTCGGTGGGCACTACACCCTGTTGGCGATTCCTTTCTTTATTCTTTCGTCGACCTTTCTGTCGACCGGTGGTGTCGCGGCCCGAATCATCAACTTTGCCATTGACTGTGTCGGCTGGATACGTGGCGGGCTGGCAATGGCTTCGGTTCTGGCCTGTATGATCTTTGCCGCCGTGTCCGGGTCTTCCCCGGCAACGGTTGCCGCGGTCGGCTCAATTGTTATTGCCGGAATGGTCAAACAGGGCTATCCCAAGGCACTCGCGGCAGGTGTTATTACAAATGCCGGAACCCTTGGCATTCTGATCCCGCCGTCAATTGTCATGCTGGTCTATGCCGCAGCGACAGAAGAATCCGCCGCGCGTCTGTTTATGGCCGGGTTCATCCCCGGGATCATGATGGGAACCATGCTGATGGTTCTCATCTACATTGTGGCCCGGGTCAAACAACTGCCGGCTCAACCCTGGGTCGGATTCGG
>JAJRWH010000074.1 GCA_024276935.1 Deltaproteobacteria bacterium | reverse complement strand
TAATTGTTTCACCTCGTTGGTGATAGTTTTTGGTCTGCAAACCGATTCTATCTCCCCAGTTCATCTGGGATCAACGAGGTTCTTTATTTTTTAGCCGGTGGATCTGGGTAATCCTCTGTGAGGCGTGAGGCGTGAGGCGTGAGGCGTGAGGCGTGAGGCGTGAGGCGTGAGGCGTGAGGCGTGAGGCGTGAGGCGATGCAAACTCAATCAGCATTATTGACCGATCTCTATCAGCTGACCATGCTGGCCGGGTATCATGCGCGGGGGATGCATGAAAAGTCGGCGGTTTTTGATCTGTATTTCAGAACACCGCCGTATCGGGGCAGCTACGCAGTTTTTGCAGGGTTGCAACCGGCCCTTGATTATCTGGAAAATTTGCGATTTCGCTCTGATGATCTGAGCTATCTTGCCAGTCTTGATCTGTTCGATGAGAGGTTTCTGCACTGGTTGAGCAAATTTCGTTTTCGTGGCCGAGTCCTGGCCCTCGCTGAGGGAACACCTGTTTTCCCTCATACGCCGTTATTGAGTGTTGAGGGGAAATTGGCAGAGGTTCAGCTGGTTGAGACGGCCTTGTTGAATCTTATCAATTTTCAAACCCTGGTTGCGACCAAGGCGGCCCGGCTTTGTCAGGCCGCAAGCCCGGCCAAGGTGATTGAATTTGGTTTGCGTCGTGCCCAGGGCCCGGATGGTGCACTGAGTGTTGCCCGTGCGGCTGCCGTTGGCGGGGTCGGTGCGACCAGTAATCTGTTGGCTGGTCGAGCTTTCGGGTTGCCGGTCAAAGGAACCCAGGCTCACAGCTGGGTCATGGCCTTTTCCAATGAACTGGAGGCCTTTCGGGCTTATGCCCAGAGCTTTCCGCACAGCTGCGTCCTGCTGGTCGATACCTACGATGCCTTGCGCTCGGGGGTGCCGAATGCAATTCGGGTCGCTCTGGAGTTGCGCGCAAAAGGCTTTGAACTGGTCGGAATTCGTCTCGATTCAGGCGATCTGGCCTGGTTGAGCCGGATGGCGCGGCAGATGCTGGATGAGGCGGGACTGCCACAGGTCAAAATTCTGGTTTCGAATGATCTGGATGAAGAGTTGATTGAGGCGATCCGGCACGATGGTGGCCGGGTCGACCTTTACGGGGTTGGCACCCGGCTTGCGACCTGTGCCGGTGAGGGGGGCGGGGCTTTGGGCGGTGTCTACAAGCTGGTTGAGATCGAAGGCCGTCCCACGCTCAAAGCAACCAGCGATCCGGCCAAGGCCGGGTTGCCGGGAGTGAAAACACTCTATCGGGTTTTTGATGTAAGGGGAAAACCGATATTGGATCTGATTGCCCTTCAGGGTGAGTCGGTCGGCAGTGGTGATGAAGTTTTTGATCCGGAAAATCCGGCCCGGCGATTACGAATTGCCAAAGATGCACGACTGGTTGCGTTACGTCATCTGGTTTTTGCCCAGGGGCAGAGCAAAAAGGATGCTGATTCGCTTCAGGAGATGGCAGCGACCTGTCGACAGCAGCTGGCTGAATTACCTGAAGGCACCTTGCGGCTGGTGAATCCTCATCGTTACAAGGTTTCGATCAGCCGGGGCTTGATGCAGTTGAGGCGAAAACTTCTGGCCGAGATCGATGCGCGGATTCAGGCGGATTGACGCAATGTTCAGGCCGGGCGCTCGACCTGAACGCCGAGGATGTTTTTCATCTGATTGAAGGCAAATTCTCCTTCAGCCGGATCGAGATGGGCGATGCAATCGGTGGGAACAATCACCGTATAGCCCTTCATAACAGCATCGGCGGCAGTATAAAGAATACAGATGTTACTGACGCAGCCGGTCAGAACCAGTTCTTCGACCCCCAGTGTTTGCAGTGATTCCTCAAGCCTGGTGCCGTTGAATCCCGAATAGGTCGTTTTGCCAATCTGGATTTCATCACTGAGTGGAGCCAGTTCACTGATGACCTTGGCCCCTTGAGTTCCCCGGATTGCATGAGGCGGCCAACCCATGCGACTGAACTCAGGATCATCTTCGGTATGGGCATCGCTGACGTAGATGACAGGCGTGCCGTCACGCCGTGCACAGAGGAGTCGTTGTTGCAAGGCGGGCAGAATTTCACGATTTTGCGGTACTTCGAGAGGCGCACCAGGGCGAACAAAATCATTCAGCATGTCGATGACCAGCAGGGCTCTTTGCATCGTGGGATTCTCCTTGGTTCTGGTTGGCTTTTCACCGGTCTGCCAATTATAACAGTCAATCAGGCAAAGCGTTGTGCTATCTTTACCGACAGTTCCTGCCTGCCTCTCAGGTGCCCTGATATTGACGGAGACGTTGGATGATGGATGCAGAAATCACAGAAAATCTGCCCTTAAGTAAGACCAAAAAGAAACAGCTGGCCAAAGAGATCGAAAAACTGGCGCATCGTCTGGCCGAATTACCCTTGCCACAGTTCAAAAAACTTTCCCTTGACGATGAACTGATGGCTGAGATCGAGGAAGCCCGTAGTACTGGCGGGCGCAGTTCTCACAAGCGTCAGATCAAGCATCTTGCTGGTGTATTGCGTAAACGTGAAGAACAGGTACCGGGTCTGCTTGCCACCCTTGAAGAGATTGATCAGGTCAAGTCGGGAGAAAAGCGCCAGTTCCACAAGCTGGAAGATCTGCGCGACCGGTTGTGTGCTGTCAGTACCTTTCAATCGGCTTTCGACGAGATGATCGCCCAATGGCCTGGGGTTGATCGCCGCGGAATTTCGCGGTTGGCCAGATCGGTTCATAACAGTGCCGATAAACGTGCTTATCGTGAAATATTCAAACGTCTGCGTGATACTGCCGAGCAGCAGGAGGATAACGAATGAGTCGCAAACTGACCGGAGTTATATTGCTGGCTGTTGCTGCGGGTCTGGCCTGGTATGGCTATGACAGTTCTCAGGCTTTGGCCTCAAAACTTTCGCAAGTTCTGACAGGTGGGCCGACAGATCGAGTGCTGATGTTTTATGCCGGTGCAGCTGTCAGTGCACTACTGGGAGTTGTTCAGTTGAGTAGATAGTCTACATACAAATTTTTTCATCTGGGGGTAGAGAAAGGGTTCTGGCTATGGAAACAACCATGCAACCGGAAATCGAATCGGCGGCCTGGGTGGTGAAATTGATTGAAGATTTTTGGGCGAAAAGTCCAGAGAATACCCTTGGCGATGGCAGTGATGAAAAGGCCTGGCAGCGACCCCTGGTTGGATTTGCCCCTGCCAGTCACGCACTGTTTTCCCGTTATGCCTCAGATCTGCAACCCTTCTACTGGACACCACAGCAGGCTTTTGCCCTGGCCTTTCCCGAGACCCCTGCCAGCGCAGATCAACTCAGTGTCATCAGTTGGGTTTTGCCGCAGACCTCTGCAACTCGTGCAGACCAGGCGCAGTGTGAGCGCGTACCGGCGGAACGTTGGGCCCGTTCCCGTGATTTTGGTGAGCGCTTCAACTGTGCTTTGCGTTTGCACCTGGCGGCTGAATTGACTGCTGCGGGTTATCTTGCGGTTGCTCCTGAACGTTTACCGGAATTTGGTTTCCAACGTTCAGAAAAGTTCGGCCTGGCGTCGAACTGGTCTGAACGCCATACGGCTCACGCGGCAGGACTGGGAACTTTTGGGTTGAGTGACGGATTAATTACCGAGAGGGGCAAGGCGGTTCGCTGTGGTTCGGTTGTGGCCCGAATTTCGTTACCGGCAACGCCACATCAGTACTCAGATCGTCATTCATGGTGCTTGTGGTATGCCCAGGGGCGTTGCGGGGCCTGCATGCAACGTTGTCCGGTTGATGCGATCAGTGAAGAGGGTCACGATAAGGATTGCTGCGCCGAATATATTCGCCAGGTCACAGCACCGCATGCCCTGCAGAGTTTCGGTATCCAGGCGACACCCTGCGGGTTGTGTCAGGTGAAGATTCCCTGTGAGGCCCAGAAGCCGCTTTGACGGTGTGATAAGGCCGGGGTTTTTAGTCGGCCATTTGTTCGCGGGTTTTTTCAACCTGTTCGGCATAGTGTGCCAGCAGACTGCGGCGAGACAACATGTAGAGAACCTTTTGTGGTTCGTCGGGGTCGACGACCGGAATTTCTTCAAGGTTGCGCAGCGTGAGACGCTTCATGATCTGCGGCAGGTGCTCATCCGGTGTGGCGGTCATCACTTCGTGGGTGGCGATATCTTCGGCAATGACCAGCCCGGGGGGAATATCTTCGTTGAGAATACGACGGATATCATTAACCGAGAAGATTCCTGTCATCAGGCCTACATCGTTCACCACCGGATAGTAAGCGCCTTTGGCGGTAGCGATCAGGTGTAGAATGTCGGGCAGAGTCATGCTGCCTGGTACGCAAACCGGTGGACGGCCTTTTTCGGCCAGGTCGGCGACGGTAATCCCTTCCAGAACATCAATGACGAAATCACCAAGGTGGGCCGGTGAATCAAAACGGCCTGCGACCTGTTTTTCATAAATACTGTTTTTACGTTTGGTCAGCATTGCCACAACACAGACCAGCATCAGCGGTGCCAGCAACCCATAGTTGCCGGTCAGTTCGCTGACCATGATCAGGGTCGCGATGGGAGCGTTGGCGACACCGGCAAAAAAACCGGCCATGCCGATCAGAACATAGGCCCGGGGGTCTTGCGTCAGGAGGGGAAAAAGGACTTCTGCCGAAGCTCCGAAAGCACCGCCCAGCATGGCCCCGATGACCAGCGAGGGGGCGAAGACGCCGCCTGACCCCCCTGAAGAAATGGTCAGGCTGGTGGCAAGAATCTTTGCCAGGGCAATGACCAGCATGACCCACAGGGCCATGTTGCCGTAAAGCGCCGACTGCACCCAACCATATCCTGATCCCAGAATCTGTGGAACAAACATCGCCAGAATGCCAAGACCAAGGCCGCCGATTGCCGGTTTCAGCCAGTTGGGAAAGGGCAGACGATGAAAGAAATCGCGCATCCCGTAAAAGACTTTGACATAAAAGCGTCCCAGCAGGGCACAGGCGAGCCCGAGCAGTCCGAATAAAACCAGCTCACGAGGATGATCAAAACGAAAGTGGGGTGTGGCGAGCAGAGGTTCCCAGCCGGCAACTGTACCGAACAGGCTGAATGCAACAATTGACGAGATGATACAGGGGATCAACCCCTCATGTTCGAATTCCGGGTCGCGGTAAAGAACTTCGACCGCAAACAGGGCTCCTCCTAGAGGGCTGCGAAATGTTGCCCCGATGCCGCCTGCCATACCGGCCAGCAGCAAAATACGTCGATCTTTGGTTGATAAGCCCAGTTTAGTCGCAATGAAAGAGCCGAAACCGGCTCCGATCTGGGCGATGGGCCCTTCGCGTCCGGCTGAACCACCGGTGCCGATAGTGGCGATTGAGGCAATTGTTTTGACCAGAGGAACCCGGCTGCGGATCAGCCCGCCTTTACGGTGAAAGGCTTCAAGGGCGCCATCAGTACCATGTCCTTCAGCTTCGGGAGCAAAGGTATAGACCAGCCAGCCGGAAATCAGCCCACCGATGACCGGGAGTAAAAACAGAAACCAGCGAAAATCAAGCTGTAAACTGTCGATAAAGGGTGAGCTGTCGGTTGCGGCAATCCCTTCTTGAGGGGGATGGTAGTTGCCCAGTCTTCCCAACATCTGATGATCGACAGCATTGGTGGCGTAATAGAAAAAGAGGGCGCCACTTCCGGCAACAATACCCACCAGAACGGCCAACAGCAGCAAGCGAAAGCCTGATTCCGAGAAGCTGGAGCGCAGTTTTTTGAAGCTGGTGGGAAAACCCATCAGGATAAACTCCGGAGACGAAGAAGGTTAACGCTCCTTTTTAGCAGAGCTGCCAAAAATCGGCAAGGAATGATTGGCGGAATGATTGGCGGATTTGAGCGAGGTTGCAATCAAACCCTCAGATGACTAGACTGCCTGTGACATTTAAAACGGGGTCAATATGGGCGCTACAAAGAAAACCGATCAGACAGTGAATAAACTTTGTCGCAAGTGTATTCGCACCTGTCGGCAGGACGAATCTGCCTTGCTGGTTGATTGCCCGCGTTTTTTGCCGCGTCCATTCAAATCGGAAAAGTTGACCTTTACCCAGCTGGATCTGTTTGGTTC
>JAJRWH010000073.1 GCA_024276935.1 Deltaproteobacteria bacterium | reverse complement strand
TTCGATTCCACGGCAGATAATGTGATGAAGCGCTCCGGGAGCGTCTATGCGGGCTTGTCTTGGCATGGGTGAAGTGTGGCATAAGAAGAGAATAAAAGAAAGACATAATTACATGGGCGTCCCCCTTGGTGGGCTGGGCGTCCCCCTTGGTTCCCCTTGGTTCCTTGGGCGTCCCCCTTGGTTCCCCTTGGTTCCCAAGTTTTCCAATTCAACAGAAACTCCGTATGAAATTGAAATTCCGCTGATAATTCCACTACTTGAAGAATTCACCCGCGCACCCGTCACCCTCGGCGATCATCTGCGACGCCGCAGAATTAAGCTTGGGCTGTACCAAAAAGATGTCGCCGCCAGGCTCGGTGTGACCACTCCGACAGTCTGGAACTGGGAGAACCGAGGATCGGTTGATCTGCGATTTATCCCCCGGGTCATTGAGTTCCTTGGCTACAACCCCATCCCCCAACCGGAGGATCTGCTGGAACAACCGGCCTGGTACAAGCTGGTCAATGGCCTGGCTCTGGAACAGCTTGGTGTCGCGATGGGACGAGATCCGGAGCAGCTGGCGGATTGTCTGAGTCAGGTTCAGGGTAGAGAGTAGCCCGCTCCGGCAAACTGGATATTGGCCGCGTCTCCACTGCGTGGCGGGGCAACAGCATGGATACCACCACATTCAGGACAGGCGCCAACAAAGGTTTGCAGAGTGAACGAGGCCCCGCAGCCCTGACATTGGGTTTCCAGACTTCCACTGGGGATCGGTGCATCCCGCAGGCCACCGCCATGGGCCTGAGCGACAAAATCAACCAGTTCACGTCCCTCTGAAAAAGGACCTCCACCGCCGCTGTGATGCCCACCGCCGCATGCACATTCACTCATAATGATACTCCCTTATTTGTATTTGTTTGTTGAAGGTATTTTGAATTGTTGTCAGTAAGAATAACCATTCTAGGCGAGGTGGGTTGTTCAACAATATGACTTAGGTCAAAAGATCTGTGGCTGTTTGGACAGGATCTTGTCCTGCCTGTCCAAAGGGTCCATATTGACGGCAGTATCTATTTTACGCCAAAACCTGTAACATTGAAGAAGAGCACCAGCGTAACCTTTAAACAATTTCCCCTCATTATCCCCCTGTCAATGACCCTGCGAGAGCCCCCTCGCAAGGTGGTCCAGGCTTATGAGAAAAGGAAAGAGGCAATAATGGCAATTTGTGATCTATGCATGGCACAGGCAAAAAAGACCAGCAGTGGCAAGCCACACGAATCTTTGGAGAAGATTGACGAGGTGCGAATTTTCCCTGGCAAAAAACCTCGTGGTTTTGAAGAGCAGGACTATCAGTGCCAGAAATGTCAGGCAAAATTCACTCAGAGTACGAATAAAAATGATCTGGCCTGGACCCTGTGGCAGGGCTGATCTTTTTACCTACCCCCAAAACTCATCACGGCATCTTTTTTAATTTTTGAACCCGTTCCACAACCGGAGGATGGGAATAATAAAATTGGGCGTAAAGCGGGTGAGGATGAAGGTTTGAAAGATTCTTTCTGCTCATCTGAATCAGGGCTGTCGCCAGATCTTCCGGGTTGCCGTGGAGGTTGCAGGCAAAAAGGTCGGCCTGGTACTCATCTTTGCGTGACAGGAGACTGAAAAGCGGTGTCAGGGGAAAGGTCAGAATACCTGAAAGAAAAAAAAGAATCACCAGTCGGGCATAAAAACTGGCATCTGTCAGCCCGACAAGGAGTGGCAGCCCCTGTCAGGAAATGAGAGCGTAGGCCAGCCAGCAGTAAAACAGAGCCGCCGCAGCCATCAGGATCATCCGTTTCTGGATATGTCTTTTTTTCATATGCCCCAGTTCGTGGGCCAGTACCGCCAGAATTTCTTCTTTTGTAAGCTGTTTCAGCAGGGTGTCGAACAAAACAACACGTTTCTGTTTGCCAAGGCCGGTAAAATAGGCATTGGAATGAGCGCTGCGTTTTGAGGCATCGGCCTGAAGCACTTTGCTTACCGCCAGCCCCGTTTTGGCCATCATGGTGCGGATATCCTCTTCCAGATCTTCTACCTTGAGAGGTGAAAATTTAAAGAAGAGCGGTTCGATAATATAGGGCGAGATGAACATCAGCAAAAGACTGAAGCCTGTCAGCAGTCCCCAAACCCAGAGCCACCAGCTGGTGGGTGCGGTTTGAACCAGCCAGAATGATGCCGTCGCCAGCAGGATGAAAAAGAGGATCGAAAGAAGCAGAAATTTGATCTGATCGGCACACCAGAGCCTGAGATTCATGTTGTTGAAGCCAAAGCGATTCTCGATTTTGAAATGACGGTAAAGATCAAAGGGCAGATCAAGTAAGGTTTTTGTCAGTGACAGCAGCAGAAAAAAGACCAGCCCGGTACCGATAAAACCCAGATTGTATTCTGCCAGCCAATGATCGTACCAGGCGATGAGACCACCAAAAACAAAGAGTAAAGTCAGGGCGTTGTCAAAGAGACTCTGGATGAGTGAAATTTGGCCTTTGGCAAGAGTATAGGCAGACGTTTTGGCCAGCGTTTCAGGGTCGACAACGGTTTCAAATCCGGCAGGTACCAGGTGCCCGCATCGTTTGAGATGACGATTGTTGAGAAAGTGCAGCCCCAGCTCAAAGGCAAGCACGCCGAGATAGAGAAGAAGAATAATAGCCATGGTTGGCGATTATACATGAATCAGTGCCTTTCTGGTGGCTGGAGAAAGCAGGCCAATGTCTTGTGCTCTTAACTGGCTTGATTCAGGAAACACAGAAAGTTCGCGACAAATCATTGTTTATGCGCTAAAAACAACGCAGTATTTGGAGCGATAATTTCTTTTACAAGCAGAATAAACCATGTCCGAGACCATTATTTTTGACTACCAGTTGACCAAAGAACTCTGGCAGAAGTTTTTTGTCGCCCATTACAGCAGGGATACCGGATTGAAGTTGCGCTATCTCTGGGGGGTGGTCTGTATTGTGATTGGTGCTGGCGGTTTTGGTGGTTTTTATGAATCACCCCTGATCGCCACCCTGTTGCTGGCCACCGGTTTTTACGGTGTTTTGTCGAAACATTTGCTGATTTATAAATCGTTGCGCGCTGCCTGTCGTCATCCCTTTTTGGGTAAAGAGCTGACAGTTGCTGTTTCTCCGGATGAAATCTCGGTGCGGAGTGAGAATTCCGGTTACAGTCAACCCTGGAACAATTTTGTCGGTTATCGCAAGCTGGATCCCGGATTTTTGCTCTACCATGACAAAAATTCCTTCTTTTTTATTCCCCTTGCTGCGATGACTGCGGGGCATGCCCGACGGGTCGTTGATATCCTGGGCCGAGCCAAGGTGCCAGAACTCTAACCTCTGGTTGCTTGTCTGCTGGTATAATAGCCGAAGGGTCGGGAGTTTTTCAGAGGCAATGCCGCTCACTGCAGAGGAATTATGAATATGGACCGCCTGTTAAACGATGCCATGGGGATTTACTATCAGTATCCAATTGCTGTCGTCGTTGGTGCCGTTATTCTGCTTTTCCTGATCTACAAGAACCAGAAGGCCAGTTTCAAATTTGCCATTTTACTGCTTGTTCTGGGGGCCTTTTTTTATGCGGTGACCCTTTTTGGTGACGTCTTTTCAACCGGGGTCAAAAATCGCGATCAGATGGTTCATAAAACCCAGAGAATGATGAAGTGATTTAAGGTTCTCGGTTATTTCCCCTGCCCTTTTCAGATGAGGGAAGTTCTTGTTTGCGTAAAGGATCAAACAGAGGTTCAAGGCCATTGACCTTGATCTCGTAGACGATGCCCAGCATCTGGCCCAGTTTGCCGTCGGGAAATCCCTGCCGGGCAAACCAGACGACGTAGGGTTCTGGCAGATCGATCAGGCGCAGACCCTGATGCTTGCCAAAAGGCATACGCGCCTCAACCAATTCGAGCAATGCCTGATGGCCAGGGATTAAAGGGTTTGTCATTTTATTGCTCTGTGTCCACGCCAGGGGTTTGTGAGGTTCTGTGCGCTTCTGCCTCAATAAAGACCCGTTTGACTTTTGGGCAGGCCTGTTTGATCTTTTTATCCAGATCACCGATGGTTTTTTCCAGTTCTCCGGCGGTAATTCGATCATAAAAATCAACACTCAGATTGACCAGAATATATTGGGGACCCATATGCATGGTCAGCACTTCGTTGACATGTTCGACTTGTGGGTAGGTCGCAAGAATTTTACGAATTTCTGCAACAACATCCATGTTGGCACTTTCACCAATCAGCAGCCCCTTGGTTTCATAGGCCAGCCAGATGGCCGTTCCGCCAAGGATCAGGCCGATGGCGATAGAGGCCAGACCGTCGTAAAGGCCGTTGCCGGTCAGTTGCGAAAGAAAAACCCCCAGAAAAGCGATCAACAGGCCGAGCATGGCGGCTGAATCTTCGAACAGAACGACAAAGGTGGTGGGGTCCTTGCCCTTTTTGACCGCTTCAAGATAGGTCCATTTACCTTTGGCGCGGGTGAACTCTGTCAGGGCAAAGTAGAGTGATGCGCCTTCAAAAAGCACCGCCAAACCCAGAACAATATAGTTGACGTAGGGATCTGTCATCGGGGTCGGAGAGAGCAGCTGATGAACCCCTTCGTAAAGTGAAACCCCTGCCCCGACGGCAAAAATAAGCAGGGCAACGACAAAACTCCAGAAATAAACCTCTTTACCATGACCAAAGGGAAAGCGTTCATTGGCCGGTTTTCTGGCTTTATGCAGACCAAGCAGCAGCAGAAGCTGGTTGCCGGTATCGACCAGAGAATGAATCCCCTCCGAAAGCATTGCCGAGCTGCCGGTCAGGGCGGCGGCAATAAATTTTGTAATGGCAACCAGGGTGTTTCCAGCCAGAGCAGCGAAAATGACTTTTTGTGAGGATCCGGACACAAACGACTCCTTGTGGTCGTGGCAGGTTACTTCTGCTTGAGCTGTTCGGCCAGGGCGGCAAAGGGTGAATGTGCGAGGGTCGGTTTGCCGGGCCGGGTTGTTGGCCCCTCTTCGTGGCGTTGTTCCTGAATGCTGCCGGTATGTTCGTGGTCATGGCAATAGAGGCACAGGAGCTCCCAGTTGCTTCCGTCGGGCGGGTTGTTGTCATGGTCGTGGTCGCGGTGATGAACAGTCAGCTCGCGCAGTTTTTTTCCGGCAAATTCCCGCCCGCAACGCCCGCAGACGTGGGGATAGAGTTTCAGTGCTCGCTCACGGTATCCTGCCAGTCGCTGTTGTTCTTCCTTGCGCATCTCGGCAACAAGCTGCTCTGGTTGTCTGGACTCAGTCATTGTTTTCTCCAGCACTTGAAAAAGAAGTAAAATCGGTGGTTTGAAGGTTCAGGTTTCTTTGTAGCATATTCAGCCGTCACAGGTCAGAGTCAAAGGCCTGGAACAGTCAAGGCGAACCACCAGGCCAGCAGCATCAGGCCTGCGGCGGTCAGGGCCAGTAACCGGTTGAGCCAGATGCCGGGACGTCCGTAACGTTGCAGACAGGTTTCGCTGATCAGTCCCAGGCCAAACCCGCAGATAAAACCGAACAGATGGGCACCCAGATCGGTTCGTTCACCGGAGCTGCCAAGCAGAGCCAGTAATGCAAGAGCGGCGGCAATCGGCAGGATCCAGCGACGACGCAGGGGATGTCGATAGCGAATCAGGCCGATAGCAGCCAGTAAACCGACCGCACCAAAAATTGCGGTTGATGCCCCGACTGCCCGGTGATCTGGTTGCTGCAGCAGAGCATTGAACAGGTTGCCCAGGACTCCACTGGCCAGCAGCAGACTCCAGCCCAGACCGGTCCCCAGATCCCGACAGAGCTGCACGATGAACAGGGCACCAATAATCATGTTTCCTAACAGGTGCAGCCAGTCAGCGTGCAGGGTCAGCGAAGTCAACAATCGCCACCATTCTCCCTGAAGAATCTTTTTAACATAGGCATTGCCAAGGTCAACCCAGTCGACAGGATGGTGGCCAAACAGATCAACAGGCAGCAGGGTAAGATTATAGAAGCAGGCAATCAGCAGCAGGACTGAAACTGTCCCCAGGATATTATCCTGTTGCGGGGGGGATTCGGGGATGGGCGGTGGCCAGTTGTGATTTTCCTGCTCATAGAGACGCAACTCGTTGCAGGCCCGATCGTAATAACCGGGAGGAACAACAATCTGCCAGTACCCGTCGCAGGGTTCGCAACGAAAGGGAATCTGCCGCGCCTGAAGGACCAGCTCCCAGCGGCGCAGCAGTTTGATCCCGAGCAGGGTTTTTCCCCTGGGATGCAGGTCTGCTGGCAGGGCCAGCCATTCAGGATATGCAACGCCATCTTCGCAGTCATTGTCCATGACAGACAGGATGACAGATCAGATCTGAATCGTCATCTGTAAACTGTGATTTCAAAGTGCCAAACTTGTGATAACTTACTTTGGATAAATGTTCAGGAAGGTCTGAACAACAAGGCCCGGATGATTGCTGAACCGGTCCTGCCAATTCAACCGCGATAGGGTCACTGTTGACTGGAGGCGTAATGCATATTGTTGCAGCATACGGATGGCAGAAGAATGAGGCCGAGACAGCCAAGGCAATTGCCGAGGCTTTGGGAATTCTGGTCTTTGAGGCACGCCAGAAGATGACCGGTGGCGGGCCAACAGTCCTGGTCAGTTTTGCTGATTCAGAACCGGCCAAAGCTGCGGTTCATAAACTGACCCGGTCCGGGGTTCCGGCGTTGATGATCGACACCCAGGCGGTACGCAGTTCTGCCCGGCAACCGATTCAGGTGGGACGCTTCGAGCTGGGGTCGCAAGGGTTGCAGGTCGAGTCAGTTGAAGGTCAATCTTTAGTGCTTGATTATGCGAGCATCGCCTTGTTGCTGGTTGCAATTGGCAGCAGTGGGCAGGTGACAACAAGCAGTACAGAGACGAAGCGGAAATTCAGTCTTGGAAAAACCCTGCTTGCCGGGGGAATCCCAATGACCAAGAAAGTCAAAACAGAAGTACGCCAAAGTGCGGAAGAGCGGGACAAGATCTTGTGGCTTTATACCCGGGATCAGAAAAAACTTGTTTTGGATCGAGCGGCACTTGACTACACCGGGCTGGGCGATGCCATGCAGTTGTCACGAGATCTCAATTTTACCTATCTGGAAAATGAACTACGTCGCCGGGCTCCCCGGGCGATCTATGACAACCGTCTGCTCAAGCGCGCCGGGCTGGTTCAGGTGCTCGGTCAGCCTCTGGATCCTGAAACGGATCTTGATCTGGCTTTTGAGATTCTTGCCCGGGCGCTGTGGAAGACTCGTTCAATGCCTGCTGCAACAGATTGAGCAGACAGGCGGTTTCCTTGTCGGGGTGGTAGCGTTGCAGAGCCGGGCAAGCCAGGTTTGCGCGTTCTTCCCGACAGAGAAGACGTCTGACCTGTTGAGCAAATTCTACCTCATCTGCGTACATCAGACCGTTGACCTCTGGTTCGACAATCGCCGCGTTCCCCGGGATATTGCGTACGAGAATGGGGATCCCCAAACTTGTTGCTTCGAGCAAACTGTTGGCGAGGCCTTCCGTTCGAGAGTTGTTGACAATGACATCGGCCCCGCGCATGGCACTCGCCATGGCATCGGGGGCGATAGCACCAAGATAATGAGCCCAGGGGCGCTCATCGACAGCTGCCAGAACCTGGCTGCCATATTCCTCATCCAGAATCGGTCCGCAAAAAGCCAACTGCACCTTTTCGCGCGCAACCTGATCGAAGAGATTCAACAATGGAAGAACCCCCTTCACCGGGCGCAAGCCAGCAGGGCAGAGAAAAAGGGTTTCTTCCCGGGGTAACTGATGGATTGTCCGAATAGCGTAAGGTTTTTCCCCCAGAGTAATCCCGGGCACTAGCAACTGAAGGTTGCCGGACAGTTCAGGGTGGTTGTCTTTCAGGTGGTTGAAAATCAGCGGGTTCTGCAACAGGACAGAGGCCGCCTGATTCATAACTGTGCGGATAACAGCACTTTGCTGCGGATCATCCAGCCCCTGATTGACATCTGTGCCGGTCAGGAGTACCAGAAAGGGCCGCTCTTTTTCGGCTTCATCGAGCCAGGTTTTTCCGGTGCGATAGGCATGGAGTAGAATGGAAATATCGGGGGAGAATGCTCGCAGGTGCTGCTTGAGGTCTCCCCGGGTATCTGGGCAGGTGTCATGCAGGCTGACCTGATGTCCCTGTTTTTCAAGTCCGGCTTGAAACCGTTTGGCCGTGACCCAGTTGCCACTGACCTGGTTCTGGTGGGGGACAAGGATCAGGATCCGCATCACAAATCTCCAAAGGTACAAAGGTGGATGTTGCGCCGGGTGAGAATTTCTCGTGCCGGGTCTGAAAGCAACGCCTGTAATTCAATTTGCCGTTGGGGACCATCGAACGGTCCTCCCTGAGGATCGGGATAGCCGGGGTGAGTCATCAGTTCCCAGCGACCTGGCGGCAGTTCTTCGAGCAACTGGCAGAGAGTTGCTGTATTCAGCCTGTTCAGCAGCGGCATGCCGAAGAGACCATCCGGGATTTTGATTTCAGACTTGCGCTGTGTTTGATGAGCTGCCGGGCTCAGCTGGCGGTAAAGAGTCAATTCTTCTCCCAGCAGATGTTGCGGGTCTTCGGCTGCGGGTTCACCAGACAATGCACTGCGCATGGCGAGAATGCCGTAAGTATCTGCCAGGTCAATGACCAGGCTGGTCAGGCTGGGGAAAAGCTGGCAATGTTGATGTCCGTTGAGGTGATCGGGCTGAAGCCCGCTATCAAATATTCGTTCAATCTGAGTTGCGAGTTCACGGCGCAGGGCGACAGAATCACAGGGGTCAGAGCCCAGATACTGGCGCAGTTTCTGTTTGCCCGGCAGATGACCATGCTGGTCGGTCAATCCTTTGATCGGGCCGGTCAGGCTGATGCCATCGGCCAGGTTCAGGTGAACACCGATCGGCAATCCTGTTTCTTTGATCTGCAAGACGGCAGTCTCGAAAGATGATCCGTTGGCAAGAAGCGAAGCACTGGTAACGATGCCGTTTCTGTACGCATCCAGAATTCCCCGATCCCGCAGTAGATTGCTGCCGAGATCATCGGCATTGATAATCAAAGAAATCATGGATGGCATACTAAAGCAGCTTGGCGAGTTTGGCAAAAGGTTGCTGGATGATTTAAACCACCAGGGCATTAAGTGGACGGCTCTTTCTTCTGTACGCTCTCCCAGGGCAGTCTTTTATCTCAGGATAAAAGCCGTGATAACGGCCATATGGCTCAAGGTTGGACTGATATCTCTTGCATGATATCCGTGTAAGCGTTAAGATAATTCTGGAGGCCAAGGATAAATGATTAAATCATTCGGCAATAAAATAACCGAAGCCTTGTATCATGGTACTGCGAACAAAGATCTTCGACGATTGCCGCCGGAAATCATCAAGAGAACACTCAACAAACTTGATATGATCAATGCGGCACAGGACATTTTGGATTTGCGTTCTCCTCCAGGCAATCGACTGGAGGCATTACGTGGTGACCTTGTCGGTATGTTCAGTATCCGTGTAAACGACCAATGGCGAATTTTGTTTCGCTGGCAGGACGGTAATGCTTACGAGGTAAGTCTTGCCGACTATCACTAGAGGCATCAAAAGGAGTGATAAAATGATCCCTTCTCAGCGTATTCCGGCCCATCCAGGTAAGATTTTAAAAGAGGAATTTCTGGACGAACTTGGCATTACTCAGGTTGCCTTTGCAGCACACATTCACGTCCCTGTTCAGCGAATCAACGAAATTATCCGTGGCAAGCGGGGCATCACTTCGGAGACCGCCTGGCTTCTGGCCCAGGCTCTCGATACAACTCCTGAGTTCTGGGTTAACCTTCAAACAACTTACGATCTTGCCCTGAGCCGCCCGGAAAATCCCATAGCGAAACTTCGGATGGCCAGTTGAAAGTGACCTTTGAGGCAGGGACAGACCCAGCTATTTTCGAACAGGTCGTCCTTTTCCCATGGCAAAGAGTACAGAGTCTTTAACGATACAAACTTGTAACCGTTGATGCTTGTTTCTACCTCTCTCCCTCCTTGAACCACCGGGATCAATCCTATAGACTCAGCCAATCCCCCAACCGAACGAGCTTGCAATGCGTTTTATCCATACCTCTGATATCCATCTCGGCAAAACCTACCGTGGTTCTCCCGGTGAAGCGGAACGTTACGAGGACTTTTTTTGCTGTCTGGCAGCAATTGTTGCCGATGCGGTGGCTGAACAGGTCGATTTTGTTCTGATCGGCGGTGATCTGTTTCATGTCGGGCAGATCCTGCCCAAGACCTTTGCCCGGACCATCGAAACCCTGCAACCGCTGAAAGATGCCGACATCCCCTGTATTGCGATTGAAGGAAACCACGACTGGATTCACCGGCGTGACAGTATTTCGTGGATGGAGGCCCTGTCGCAGATGGGCTATATCCGCCTGTTGCGCCCGGTCCGCACCGAAGAAGGTGACTACCATTTTACCCCTTTCGATGTCGAAGAGGGTTGCGGCGGTCATGTCCAGATCGGAGATCTCAATATTTATGGTCTGGGTTACATCGGTGCCCAGGCTGGCAGCCACGTTGAGCGCATCTGTGACGCGGTCACTACCGAAAACAACCTGCTCCTTTTTCATGTCGGTATCTGGAGCTATTCACCGGTCGAGATCGGCAATATGAAGCTCGAAGAAGCGCATCCGCTGGCCGAAACGTTCGGTTATGTCGCGCTGGGACATGGGCACAAGCCCTATGTGATTGAAACGCCTGCGGGCAGGCCCTACGCCTTCAATCCGGGTTCGCCGGAACGGGTCAACTTCGGCGAGCAGAAGTATGCCAAGGGCTATTACCTTGTGACCATTGAGCAGGGTGAGTTTACCCCCGAATTCAGAAAAACTTTGCCGCGTCCGATGCGGGTCGAAACCGTCAATCTTGAGGGTGCCGAGAATGCCGACCAGGCGCTCGAGATGTTCTGTGAGCAACTGCGGGACAAGGTCGAGTTGTCCGGCGATAAGCGCAGGCCGCTGCTTGAATTGAAGCTGACCGGGCGGGTCGGTTTTCACCCCTTTGAACTGGGACGCGAGCGGCTGCGCCTGACCCTCGAAAAACTGGTGAACCCGCTGTACGTCGAGATCAAGAACCAGCTGTCACTGGTCAGCAACAGGACAGAGGGAGAAACGGCCAAGAAGAGCCTGATCGAGATTGAGCAGGATGTGCTGAAGGAACTGATCGGAACTGGCAGTGAATATCAGGGCCGCGAAGAGGAGTTGGTTCGTCTTTCGCTGGCGTTGCGCGATGCGGTGAAAAAAGGTGATGTCGAGGGGGAAGACCTGCTGGGGTTGCTTGACGGGGAGGAGAACTGATGCAGATCCTCTCCATCCAGCTTAAAAATATAAAATCTCACCGCGATACCGAACTCTGTTTCGCTCCTGGGATCAACGTGCTTTCCGGGCCCAACGGTATCGGCAAGAGCACTATCTTTGAAGCGATCGGCTATGCCCTGTTCGGGGTTGATGCGCAGAGCTTTGTCGGCAATGTCGAGCGGTTTATTACGATCGGGGCCAGGAAGGGTGAAATTTCTGTTGTCTTTCAAGTGGCAGATGCCGATTGCTATCGGGTCAGTCGCACCGTTGGTACGCCGTCGAAATGGCTGCTGGCCAGGGAGACTGGCGGTGCTTTTGAGGTTGAGGAGCACAAGGACAGCCGGGAAACCGAAGCGCGGCTCAAAGAGCTGCTCAGGTTGAGCAGCGGACGGTCGCTGGCCGAACAGTTTGAACTGGTGATCGGACCCTTTCAGCATGAATTCCTCGGTCCTTTCGTGATCAGGCAACCGGCCAGACGGCGAGATAAATTCGATGAAATTCTCGGCATTGACAGCTGGCGCAAGACCTTCAACGCGACCAAAGCGCTTGCCAGTGCCATCAAGGCCAAAGTTGCAGCCCTGGAAAGTGCCATCGGCCCCCTCAAGGATCAGATTGCCGAACTGCCGGTAAAGCGGGCTGAACTCAAAACAGCCCGGCAGGGGCTCAGCGAAACCGAGCGGGAACTTACCGGGCAGCAGCAGAAACTCAAAGAGCTGGAAACCCGGTTGAGCGAGGCCGACCGCTGTGAGCAGACACTCAAGAACCTTGAGGTCGAGATCGGCAAGCTCAAGGAACGTATCACCAACGGTCAAGAGAAGATCCGCAACCAGAAACGCCTGATCGACGAAGCCGAGCAGGCCCACAAGATTACCGAGCAAACAGCGGCAGGCAGAAATGCCTTCGAGCAGGCCGAGAAACGCCTGGTCGAATTACGCACTCAGGTCAAGGAGCAGCGTAGGTTTGAACAGGAGGTTGCAGGTCTTGATAAGCAGGTTGGGCAATTGAGTGAACGTTTCGAGGTCGAATCGAACGCGATCCGCAAGAATCGCGAAGAGTTTAGCACCGAAGAAAAGGTTCTGGCAGAAAGTCGCAAAGAGCTGAGGGTCGATGAAGAGCTGGTGAAGCGTGCCGCGTCTCTGCCGAAGATCCGTTCTGCTCTGGATCAGGTTCGCAAGCAGCTTGGCCAGCTTGAAGGGCGTCGAGCCGGGCTTGAAGAGGGGAGCGAGAAGCTCTCCGCAGGGATCTGTCCCTTCTTTCAGGAGCCCTGCCTCAATATTGCCGAAAAGCCGCCAAAGGATGTTTTTTCCGCCAGGTTCACCGATCTGGACAAAGAACGTCAACGTTTGACCGCCGAGATCGAAAAGATCGAACAGGAGGAGGTTTTGGCCAGCCAGGCGCAGGATCGGCTCAAGGAGGTGGACGTCAAGAGCAGGGGACTGGACGAGCAGCTGGAGAAGCTGGCATTGAAACGCCAGGCCAATGAGACAAAGGCTGCAGGGTTGGAGCAACTGAAGCAGGAACAGGCTGAGGTATGTAAGCAACTGGCCGAGAAGAAGCAGGCGCTGGCGGCCTATCAGCGATTGCAGGCCGATATCGAAGCGGCCGAGCAGGAGAAGGGCCGCCATCAGGAAGCGCGCGATCTCTTTGTGGCCAATCGGCAGCAGGCCGCCGCCCTGGAGCAGCGCCGGACTGAACTGAAAAAGTTTGAACAGTTGTTCAGCCAGTTACAGGTAGAGTTGACCGCCAGGGATGCCGCCTTTGACAAAGCGGGCAAGAAATACAACCCGGACGAACATCAGGCGCTGCGCAGGCAGAAGGACGAACTGAGTCCAAAGGTCGGTGCTCTGGGGCAAAAGGTGGCGGGTTTGCGGGCTGAGGTCACGCGTTTGAGCGCTGAAGTCGACAAGCTCAGACAGATCGAAAAAGATATTCTGGCCCGGCAGGAGCAGATCAGGGCGTATCAGAAGAAGGATGCGCTGGTGAAGTTTCTGCGCAACCGGGTTTTCCGCAACGTTTCGGCGTCGTTGTCCGAACGCTTCCGTGAAGAGATCAGCCAGCGGGCCAACCGGATCTACCGCGTCATCGCCGAAACCGACGAGGAGCTCTGCTGGGGGGAGGATTACCGGATTTTGCTGCGTGACATGGTCGATGGTGAACTGCGCGAACGGGTCGACGATCAACTTTCGGGAGGTCAGACCATGAGCGCGGTGGTTGCGTTGCGGCTGGCGATGCTGCAGACCATCGGGGCGCGGAACGCCTTTTTCGACGAGCCGACTTCAAACCTGGATGTGACTCGGCGTGAAAACCTGGCCCATGCTTTCCGCGCGATCGATGTCGGCCAGGAGGATGTCACCGATCACTGGTACGACCAGCTGTTCCTGATCAGCCACGACGTCGCCTTTACCGAAGTCACCGACCAGATTATCCACCTGGACAAGACCGCATTCGGCAATTGATCATTTCGCCCAACGCCCAACGCCTTATACAGCCAATCTGAGGATTAATTCTGATCCTGTTGCCGACAGTAATCCGAACAATAAAATCCACAACCCGTTACGCACCAGAGCATACTTACGGGTCAGGCGGTATCTTCCCAGATAGTAGAGTTCGTGCAGATAGGCATCGTAGAGTTTCTGCTTGTCGAGAATTGTTTCCTGAAACTGTTGGCAGAATTCCTCTTCACTCAGTTCGGCAAAAGATCTGAAATAGAACAGGTTGGTCCGTCCGGTCGCATGCCAGGGCGGAATGATCGCCAGAATCGACATCACCACGGCCAGCAGGCCCGCCCCGGCGAGTAAAAGTACCGTTGCCAGATGCAGCTGTTCGTACTGGGTGAGAGTAATGGTGATAATCAGTGATGAGGCAGTAAGGATCATCGAGGCCTTGGCATCGGCCATCTTGTTCAGATCCATATGTTTGCTCAGGTTGGCGCGCAGGGCGTTGCTGGTGAGCAGGCGTGGGATCAGGGGCTCTTCTGTCGGGGATTGATTCATGCGTTCTCCTCCTCACTGGCTATGATGCGCAAGCGGTGATTCTTCTGCAAGGACAATATTGCCCAGGTGTTGCTCCTGGCTCTGCCCCAGGGGTTGCCGGTAATGAAATGCTGACAGTCATTTATGATTCTTTGTAGAGAAGAGGTGAGGAGTCAGTTACACTTTGACTTGTCTTTATCCCCCTTTAGCGTTCGGAGGATTTGTTGCAGCGCAAATTTCTTTTGCTTTTTTTGTTTCTATATCTTTCGGTGCCGGCAGGGGCTGTGCCGATGTCGGCCCGTGATGTTGCTTTCGCCGAAGCTGAGGCCTATCTTGGTCTGCTTGATCAGCAGCGTTATGTCGATGCCTGGCGGGTCAGCACCCGCTATTTTCAGTCACAATTATCGGTAAAAAAATGGCAACAGATTTTACGGACCTACCGTGAACCTCTGGGAAAGGTGCGAGCACGACGCAGGATTTTGGCCCGCCACCTTGATTTTTTTGAAACCGCCCCACCGGGGATTTATATGCAGGTCGAATTTCAAAGTACTTTTGGTCGTCATCAGCGTCTTGAACGGCTGGTCATTCACAAAGATAGTGATGGACGCTGGCGTGTTGCCAGTTATCAACTACGTTGAGGTTGCCACAGCAGATCATCACGACCTTCATTGTTACAGAGACGTGCCCAGACGAAGAAAAGATCGGAGAGTCGATTCAGGTAGCGCAAACAAAGTGGTGCAACCTTTTCTTCTGCCGCCAGAGCAACGACCTCGCGTTCGGTACGGCGGGCAACTGTTCGTGCCAGGTGACAGAGAGCCGCTCCCCGGCAACCACCGGGCAGAACAAAGGTGGCTGCTGGTTGCAATTTATTGTTGGCATCTTCCTGCCAGGTTTCGAGAAGCTCTATTTGTGATTGAGTGATTCCCCAATCCGGCTTGTTGCAGTCCTCTGCCAGCGGTGTCGCCAGTTCACTGCCCAGATCGAACAGTTGATTCTGGATCAGCTGGAGTTTCTTTGGCAGGCCATCGGGCAGATCCTCACAGCAGATCAGCCCAATGATAGAATTGAGTTCATCAACGCAGCCATAGGCACAGACCCGCAGTGAGCATTTGGCGACCCGACTGCCATCAACCAGGCTGGTTTCACCTTTGTCGCCACCACCGGTGGTGATGCGATCAAGTTTCGACATTTATTCTCTCCTTTAAATCATCTGGGTATCATTTTTTCACATTTTGAGCAAGACCGGCAGGTGCCGGGGACTTCGACCAACGCTCAGATTGTTTCTACCTGAAAGTGAAAAGGAGTTCGAGGTAGATTTCGGCCCAGACTTTTGCCGGAAAAAGTTTGGATGTCTGTCGTGGAGACCCTCGAGGGTTCTGCTTTTTTTGGTCAGGGAAACAACCGAACTCTTGCCAGTTGGCGCTTCAGAAGAGTATAGTTCGCCCCATGGAAAAAGCACTGCACATAGAAAATTTGTCAAAGGCTTTTGGTGGCGTGCCGGCAGTCAAAAACTTGAGTTTTGATATTGATCAGGGTGAAATTTTTGGCCTGCTCGGACCCAACGGTGCCGGTAAAAGTACCACGATTAATATGGTTTCGGGGATCTGCCGGATCGATTCAGGTCGGATTACTGCTTTTGGTTACGACAATCGCTCTCATTATCGCCAGACCCGGCGGATGCTTGGGGTGGTTCATCAGGAGATTGTCATCGACAATTTCTGTACCATCGACCAGGCCCTTAAGCTGCACGCCGGTTATTACGGGGTGGAGGATGATCCCGAATGGCGCTTGGAGCTGATTGACCTGCTCGATCTGGGTCCGCATCTTGATAAGGTGATGCTCAAGCTTTCAGGCGGGATGAAACGCCGCTTCATGATTGCCAAAGCGTTGATCCATCGTCCGCGACTGTTGATTCTCGATGAGCCCACCGCCGGGGTCGATGTTGAACTGCGCCATGGGCTGTGGGATTTCATGCGCGAGATCAATCGTAACGGCACCACCATTTTGCTGACCACTCACTATCTGGAAGAAGCCGAGCAGATGTGTGACCGAATCGCCATCATGAACCATGGTGAGCTGGTGGCGCTCGAACCGACCCGTGAGCTGGTTCGGCGGCTTTCCCGGCGGACACTCAAGCTCTGGATTGACAGACCGCTTGAAACAATTCCGGCAGGGCTCGAAAACTACCATCCTCGCCTGGTTGGTAATAATCGGCAATTGTTGCTCTGTTTGCCAACTGACACTGGCGTGTCCGACCTGTTGCGCCAGCTGTCGGCTTTGCACCTTGGGATCAGCGATTTTGAAACCGACCAGAGTGGTCTGGAGGAAGTTTTTCTGCAATTGACCCGAGATGGGGGTGGCTCATGAGCGGCTCCAATGGTCAGGGAGTGTTCAAGCCCTGGTTGCCTTTTGTCACCCTGTTGCGTAAAGAGGTCTTGCGCTTTTTACGGGTGGCATCGCAAACTTTGCTGACTCCGATTATTACCGCGTCTCTCTATCTGTTTGTTTTCGGGGCGACTCTGGGTGGGCGGATCAGTGTTCTTGAGGGTTTCAACTATGCCCAGTTTGTTATCCCCGGTCTGATTCTGATGGGAGTGATCAATAATTCATTCGCCAATTGTTCATCATCGCTATTCATGTCACGTTATCTTGGCGGGATCGTTGACCTGCTGGTTACGCCGGTTTCGCCGCCACAGTTTATTCTGGCCTATACGTTGGCCGCTATGCTGCGCGGGGCGTTGGTTGGTCTGGTGACCTGGCTGATTTCAACCCTGTTTGCCGAACTTCCCTGGGAGGCACCACTGCTGGCAATTTTAATGGCAGTGCTGGCTAGTTTTCTCTTTGCCCAGTTCGGGCTGATTGCGGCTATTTACGCTAAAAACTTCGATACCCTGTCGATGTACGGTAATTTTCTGATTCTGCCCCTGATTTATCTGGGGGGTGTTTTTTATCCGATTTCAATCCTTGCGCCACCTTGGAGTAATCTTTCATATCTGAATCCACTGTTCTATCTGATCGACGGGTTTCGTCACGCAATCCTTGGAGTGGGTGATACCAGTTTTGCTGTTGCGTTCGGTGTGAGCAGCCTGCTGGCGGTCGCCTTGTTTGTCTGGGCGGCCTGGCTGATCGGCTCTGGCAAGCGTTTACGCAGTTGAGAGGTGCAGCTAAGAGACGAACAGATACAAGGGATATTCCCGGGTATCCTCTATATGGTGAAGGAGTGGTAGATGTTGTCACCTGAAACGGCAAAAATGTATCGTGATTTTTATGACCTGGTGCGCGAAGACCCGGCGCTGGATCAAGATATGACTATTCTGGTCGGTCTGAGTGCGGCGATGGCTGCCGGGTGCGAACCCTGAATGGAGCACTACCTTGGCGTTGCCAGGGACGCAGGTATCAGCGAGGCCCAGATCAGCGCCGTCCAGGGGATTGCGATGGCCGTTTGTGCGGGCAAGGTTAATGCGCAGATGAAACGTGCTGATCGGGGCAGGGAAGACCCGTCGTGAAACAGATTTTTTCACTGCTAAAGATGCCAGGGTAATAAGGACCAGCGAGAAAGATTGCCCCGGTGGTGAGATTGTTTGGATTTGATAACCGGAAGAAAGAAGACGATGCAGGATCATCTGATACGAGTTGTTACAGAAGATGGACGCTTACGTGCAGCGGCGGCTGACACGACGCAACTGGTGCGTGAAATCTGTCACCGTCAGCAGGCCGACCTGACCGCCCGGGTGGCTCTGGGACGGCTGTTGACCGGTGCCGCACTGATGGGTTGTCTGCTTAAGGGGAATCAGCGTCTGGCCCTGATGGTTGAAGGCAATGGGCCCCTGGGCCGATTGATGGTCGAAACCGATGCCGATGGCAGCATCCGCGGCAAGTTACAAAACCCGCAAGCAGATTTACCACCGCGCGATGATCGGTTTGATGTCGCCGGAGCCGTAGGTCGGGCCGGTTTTCTGCATGTGATCAAGGATCTGGGACTCAAAGAGCCTTATCGTAGCATGGTGCAGTTGCAGACCAGTGAGATTGGTGATGATCTGGCCTGGTATCTGACCCATTCTGAACAGGTGCCATCCTGTGTTGCGGTAGGGGTTGAGCTTGATAGCGAGGGGGAGATTGCAGCGGCTGGTGGTTTTCTGGTGCAGGCACTGCCGCCGGGTGATCAGGAGCAGCTTGCCCAACTTGAAAATCGACTTGGCACTCTGCCCCCAACGACCAGTCTGTTGCGTCAGGGGGATGATGCCAGGCGGGTCCTGGAAAGAGTGTTGGCCGGGCAGACATTCTCGGTTCAGCAGCAGTTGCCCCTGGAGTTCAGCTGCCCCTGCAGCCGTCGTCAAATCAGCGACATGCTTGCCGGGCTTGGCCAAAAAGAGCTTGAAGCGATGATTGAGGAACAGGGTGGTGCCGAGGTGACATGTGACTATTGTCGTGAGGTCTATCGCTACAGTCAAGCAGAGCTTGAGGCATTACGCAGTTGACCGGGCAATACGCTGGATGATTGACAAGCGATTGACCCGGAAATGAAACAAACAGTGTTTGAATTTTTTGTACGATATTGCCGGGTTGCTTTGTGTCGTTGGTTCAGCACCCAATCCCCTCTTCTTTGTTGCTAAAATCCTTGTAAAATCAACAATTAAACCGATGCTTTCGGTCAGGTTTATTGCATACAGTATACTGTATTTTTTCCTTGACATGTTGGGGGGAATTATCCTAATTTTCGGGACGCTGTGGCGTAAACGCCGAGGGTCCATCTGCGTCTGGTGGGTCTGTCATTATTCAAAGCTTTTGAAGGAGCGGGTTTTATGCTTGAGAACTATCTGCCGATTCTCGTCCTGATCGGGATCGCTTTTGCCTTCGCCGTGGGGACGGTTGTCGCTTCGCGTCTGATCGGGCCGAACAAGCCGACTGATGTCAAACTGGCCCCTTACGAGTGTGGTATGCCGCTGCTCAGTTCGGCGCAGGATCGGTTTTCGATCAAGTTCTATATTATTGCCATGCTCTTTATCCTCTTTGATATTGAAGCAGTCTTCCTCTATCCCTGGGCGGTTATGTTCAAGCGTCTGGGGGTTTTCGGTTTTGTCGAGATGGGAGTCTTTATTATTATTCTCCTGGTCGGCTTCGTCTATGTATGGAAAAAAGGAGCTCTGGAATGGGAGTAGAGCAGACGAAAACCCTGGGTAACGGTTTTGTGACCACAAGCCTGGACAAACTGGTGAACTGGTCGCGGGCCAAGTCCCTGTGGCCGATGACTTTTGGTCTGGCCTGCTGTGCTATTGAAATGATGGCTGCCGGTGCTGCCCGTTTCGACCTTGACCGGATGGGGATTCTTTTTCGGGCCTCATCGCGCCACGCCGATGTCATCCTTATCGCCGGGACGGTGACCAAGAAGATGATGCCGGTCATCAGGACAGTCTATGAGCAGATGCCTGAGCCCAAATATGTTATCGCCATGGGAGCCTGTGCTTCTTCGGGCGGTATTTTCGATACCTACAGCGTGATCCAGGGGATTGATGAGGAGCTGCCGGTTGATGTTTATGTGCCCGGTTGTCCGCCCCGCCCCGAGGGTCTTCTTTATGGTCTGATGAAGTTGCAGGAAAAGATCATGAAGGAGCGCAACAGCTTCGGTGCCGCCATCGGCGTCGGTGAAGTCGTTAACGAGGCCTGAACAGGGCCCGTCAGTACGAAGACAGGACTAATGCGATGAGCAAACAAGTTGTTGAAAAACTCAAGGGGAAATTTGGCGCGTCGGTACTTGCCGAGGTTGAGCATCGAGGTGAAACGACGGTAACTGTTGAGGCGGGTGAGATTGTAGAGATCTGTACCTACCTGCGCGATGACTGTGGTTTCAATTTCCTCAGCGATCTCTGCGGTGTCGATTACCTGGGCCGCACCCCGCGTTTTGAGGTGGTTTACAATCTTTACAATATTTCCACCAAGAGCCGCTTGCGGGTGAAGATTCTGGTTGCAGAGCAAGACCCGCGGGTCGATACGGTTTCGGGTGTCTGGTCAACGGCCAATTGGCACGAGCGTGAATGTTGGGACCTGATGGGGATTTCTTTCAATAATCATCCCGATCTGCGTCGTATCCTGTTGCCGGAAGATTGGCAGGGCCATCCGCTGCGCAAGGACTATCCGGTTCAGGGACCTGATCGTGAGCCCTATCAGGGGCGTCTTTCCTGAGATTTCAAGTGATACCGAATCAAATTCCTTTTACGGAAGAGGCATAAAATGGCAACCGAAACGATGACCATCAATATGGGACCTCAGCACCCGTCGACACACGGTGTGTTGCAGCTGATCCTGGAACTCGATGGCGAAATTGTTGTTAAGGCAACGCCACATATCGGTTTTCTCCATCGTGGCACCGAGAAATTGTCGGAGCATCGCACCTATCATCAGGTGATTCCGTTGACGGATCGGCTCGACTACCTGGCCCCGATGAGCAACAACCTGGGCTATGTGCTGGCGGTCGAAAAGCTGCTGGGAATTACGGACAAGATTCCTGAGCGGGCCAACACCATCCGCGTCATTATGGCTGAACTGACCCGGATCAAGAGCCACCTGGTGTGGTTGGCGACCCATGCTCTCGATATTGGTGCGATGACGGTTTTTCTTTACTGCTTCCGTGAGCGTGAAGAGATTATCGACATTTATGAGAAAATCTCCGGCGCCCGGATGACCTCCAACTATTTTCGGGTTGGTGGACTGTCTGAGGATCTGCCCGAAGGGCTTGTTGATGATATCCGCAAGTTTACCGAGTCAATGGAAGGCCATCTCGAAACCTACGAAGGCCTGCTGACCGGCAACAAGATCTGGCAGAAACGGACGATTGACGTTGGCTATATCAGTGGTGAAGATGCCGTTGATATTGGTCTGTCCGGCCCGGCATTACGTGCTTCGGGTGTTGACTGGGATCTGCGTCGCGACGATCCGTACTGCAACTACAGTGATTTCGATTTTGAGGTTCCGACCCGGACCGAAGGTGATACTTTCGCTCGCTACAAGGTGCGTCTTGATGAGATGCGTCAATCGGCACGTATCATTTTGCAAGGGCTTGACAAGTTGAAGCCGGGCCCCATCCTGGCGGATTGTCCGCAGGTTTGCCTGCCGCCCAAAAAAGATGTTGTCAATACGATTGAGGGCCTGATTCATCACTTCAAAATTGTCACGGAAGGGTTCAAGCCTGAAGAGGGTGAGATTTATGTCGGGATTGAAGCCCCCAAGGGCGAGCTCGGCTACTATCTGGTTTCGGATGGTTCCCCTCATCCCTATCGCATGAAGATTCGCCCGCCATCCTTTGTCAATCTGCAGGCATTGCCGCAGATGGTTGAAGGTGTTTTGCTGGCTGACGTAATCGCGACTATCGGAACTCTCGATATCGTACTCGGGGAAATCGACCGCTAACCCTCTTTGGGGAATGGTGAAAGAGGAAGATATGACTGAAACTGCCCAGCAGGAAACAGTTGAGGAGATCGACCTGACAGCCGCCAATCAGGTTCTGGACAAATATCAGGACATGCATGGTGCGTTGATGCCGGTTCTCCAGGAAATTCAGGACCACTATGGCTATATTCCCGAAGAGACTGTGCATCTGACTGCTGAACGACTCAATGTTTACGCCAGTCAGATCTATGGGGTTTTGACCTTTTATGCTCAGTTCCATCTGGAGCCTCGTGGAAAATATATCGTTCGGGTTTGCATGGGAACGGCCTGTCACGTCAAGGGCGCCGGGCGGATTGGTGAGACATTGCAGGATCGTCTCGGAATCGGGCATGCAGAAACAACCGATGATATCAAATTTACCGCAGAGTATGTTGCCTGCATCGGAGCCTGCGGGATGGCACCGGTTATCATGGTCAACGACGCAACCTACGGCAGTATGACCGTTCAGAAAATGGACGAGGTCATCGAAAAATACAAGGCAATGGACTGAGGGTTGCCCTCACTTACGTTCAGGCATTGAGGAAGATTTATGGCCGATAATGCTGAAAAGCTGAAAATATTGATCTGTCAGGGGACCGGTGGTCTTGCTTCTGGAGCTGCTGCTGTCGGCGAAGCCTTTGAGGCCGAGTTTGAAAAGCAGGGTGTAGAAGCAACTGTCGGCAAGCGTTGCGAAGTCATTGGCACCGGTTGTCGTGGTCTGTGCGCCAATGACGTGTTGGTCGATGTCTGTATCCCCGGGCAGGATCCGGTTACATACGATTTTGTGACCCCTGAACTGGTGCCGCAGATTGTCGAGGAACATATTCTTGGTGAAGGTCCTATTGCCAAGAAAAAGGCTGGCGCCTACTACGAGAAGTTTCTGGAAAAACAGCAGCGGGTCATCTTCTCTCGTTGCGGTACCATAGATGCCGAGAGTATCGAGGACTTTATTGCGCACAAGGGTTTCACCGGAATCAAAAAAGCGGTGACCATGACGCCTGATGAGGTTATCGAAGAGGTTAAAAAATCCGGTCTGCGCGGTCGGGGTGGCGGTGGTTTCCCCACCGGCGTCAAGTGGTCCTTTGCCAAGGGCTCTCCGGGAGATCATAAGTACCTGATCTGTAATGCTGATGAGGGCGATCCAGGTGCATTTATGGACCGTTCGGTCCTCGAAGGCGATCCTTACGGTTTGATCGAAGGGTTGATGATCGGCGCATACGCCATCGGCTGTAACTTTGCTTATGTTTATGTCCGTGCCGAATATCCGCTGGCGATCAAGCGTCTGCAAATGGCCATCGATACCTGTTATGAAAAGGGTATCCTGGGTGAAAACTGCATGGGGCTTGGTTTCAAGCTCGATATGCGGATCAAGGCTGGTGCCGGAGCATTTGTTTGCGGCGAAGAAACAGCCCTGATGGCTTCAATTGAAGGTCACCGTGGCATGTCACGCCCACGTCCTCCTTTCCCGGCAGTTCGTGGTCTGTGGGGCAAGCCGACCAATATCAACAACGTTGAGACCTTCGCCAACGTTTCGTACATCTTCTATAACGGTGCTGACTGGTATAACTCAATCGGGACCGAAGGAACCAAGGGCACCAAGATTTTTGCGCTGACCGGTAAGGTCAAGCACACCGGGTTGGTCGAGGTTCCTGCCGGAACAACAATGAAAGAAGTCATCTACGATGTTTGTGGAGGCATTCTGAATAACCGCAAGTTTAAAGCTGTCCAGGCTGGTGGCCCCTCCGGTGGTTGCCTGCCAACAGATGCCCTGGACGCCGAGGTTGATTATGACTCGCTGATCAAGGCGGGAGCCATGATGGGTTCTGGTGGTCTGGTTGTCATGGACGAAACTACCTGCATGGTCGATATTGCTCGTTTCTTCCTCAACTTTACCCGGGTTGAATCTTGCGGAAAATGTATCCCATGTCGGATCGGGCTGAAGATTATGCTCGAAATCCTTGAGCGGATTACCGAGGGCAAGGGTCGCGAGGGGGATATTGACCTTCTCGAAGACATGGCTTACGACATCAAGAAAAGTTCACTTTGTGGTCTGGGGCAAACCGCTCCGAACCCGGTCTTGTCGACACTGCGCTATTTCCGTCATGAGTACGAAGATCATATCAAGACCGGTGAGTGCCCGTCGCACTCCTGCAAATCATTGCTTCATTTTGAAGTTATCGAGGATGCCTGTAAAAAGTGCGGAATGTGTCCGCGGGTTTGTCCGGTTGATGCGATTACCTGGGAAAAAGGTACGGTGGCATACATCGACAAGGAAAAATGTACCGAGTGTACATCCTGCTATGATGCATGCCGCTTCATGGCAATTAAATAGGCGACCCGACAGGGTTTCGATTTAATAAGAGGTCACGATGGTTAATCTGACGATTGACGGTAAAGAGGTCAAGGTAAGCAAAACCGCCACGATTTATGAGGCGGCCAAAGAGGCGGGAGTTCATATCCCGGTTCTCTGCTACGCCAAGAAACTTCTTCCTTATGGCGCCTGTCGCGTTTGCCTGGTCGAAGTAGAGCAGATGAAGGGGCGGTTGATTCCTTCCTGTACGACCCCGGTTACCGAGGGTATGGTCGTAACGACCATGACGGACGAAATTCGCAAGGTACGCAAGACCGTCCTGGAGTTTTTGCTGGTCAATCACGTCGTCGAGTGTCCGGTGTGTGACAAGGGTGGTGAATGCGATCTTCAGGATCTCTCCTATGAGTATGAAGTCGTCAGCAACCGCTTTGAAGGCGAAAAGTTTGACCTGCCGACCGACGAAATCAATCCGCTGATCGAACGCAATATGAACCGCTGTGTGCTGTGCGGTAAATGTGTTCGGGTTTGCGATGAGGTTGTCGGTTACGGATCGTACTCCTTTATCAATCGTGGCTTTGAAACCAAAATCGCGACAGCTTTTGATCGCGGTCTGAATTGTGAATTCTGCGGTCAGTGTGTGTCGATGTGTCCGGTAGGGGCCATTTTACCGCGTCCGTTCAAATTCAAGGCCCGGCCCTGGCAGCTCAAAGAGGTCAACTCGGTTTGTGGCTACTGCGGTAACGGCTGCACAGTGACTTTGGGAACCAAGGATAACGAGGTCCAGACGATTCGTTTCAATGACAAAACGGGCGTCAATGATGGCAACCTCTGTATTCGCGGTCGTTTTGGCTATTCCTATGTAAATAGTGACAAGCGTCTGACCAGCCCTCTGATTCGGAAAGATGGAGACCTGGTTGAAGCCAGCTGGGAAGAAGCCTTGCGCAGAATTACGGATGAGTTTCGTGCTGCCGGAAGTGCTTCAGGTTTCATCAGCGGCGCTCGGCTGACCAATGAAGAGTTCTTCCTGCTGAAGAACCTGGCCAAAGCGGTTGGAACCGGCAATCTCGATCATTCTGGTGGCGAGTGCTACAAGGGACTGACCGAAGGTCTGCAGGAGACCCTTGGAATCAAGGCTTCGACTGCGACTTTCCCGCAGGGCGAGAAGGCTGACGCTATCCTGGCGATCCGGACTGATTTCTACGAGACACATCCTGTATTCGGTATGGTGGTCAACCAGGCTGTCAGACGGAATGAAGCTCAGCTGACGGTTATTGGTGACAAGCAGGGCAAGCTGACCCGCATGCCTCATGCACGGACCCTGCTCCACAAGCCGGGGCTCGAAGTTAATGTCATCAATGCAATCTGTCACGTCCTGCTGGATGACGGTTTGGTGAAAACAGAGGGTCTGGAAGGTCTTGATACCTTCAAAAAAGCTCTGGCCGATTATTCGCCCGATGCGGTAGCGGCGGCGACAGGTGTTGATGCCGATGCGATCAAACAGACAGCCAAAGAACTTGCCACAGCCGAAAATGCGGCCATTCTGCTCGCCTATGGACTGCCCTATACGGCAAACAGCAAGGCTCTGGGGCTGGCTGCAGCCAACCTGTCCTTGTTGATCGGTGCTGCGGGACGCAGTGGTTCCGGACTCTATCTTTGCGGAGAAAAGAGCAACAGCCAGGGTGCGATCGATTTGCAGGTTCTGCCTTCTGAAGGTGCTCTCGGGGTTGCCGAAATGCTGAGTTCTGCAGCGGAAGGTAAACTTAACGCCCTTTATGTTGTTGGCGAAGATATGTTGGTTTCTTATCCTGGTAAGACTCTGGTCGAAAAGGCCCTGGATAAGACCGGTTTTGTTGTCGTTCAGGATCTGTTTTTAAGCGAGACTGCCAGAAAGGCTGATGTTGTCCTGCCAGCGGCCAGTTTCGCCGAGAAAAACGGAACATTTACCAACGCCGAACGCAGAATTCAACGTCTGCATGCAGCCATTACCTCTCCAGGTGAGGCCAAGACAGATTTTGCAATTTTCCAGGCACTGTTAAGCGGGTTTGGAGAGTCTGCACCGGCAACTGAAACGGAAGCCTTTACCAAGCTGGCTGCTGAGACAGCTGGTTATGAAATGGTCAGCCTCGACATGATCGGTGACCAGGGCTACGTTTGGGGCAGCGACATCCTGGCACCAGAGACACGAAACCTGGTGGCGGTTGAAGGTGGTACTCAACTGGACGCCCGTTTCCAGCTGGTGACCGGTAGTGCGCTTTATCACAGTGGTACAACCAGCCTTCATGCCAAGGGACCCATGGCGGTGGTTTCTGAGCCTTATATTGAATTTGGACGCGAAGATGCGGCTGAACTCAAGGTGGTTGAAGGCGATACGGTCAAGCTTAAGGCTGCCGGTGGCGAGATTGTTGCCAAGGCCAAGGTTGATCGGCGACTGCCTAAAGGGGTGCTGTTTGCTCCCTACCACTTCGCGACTCTGGGTTTGAACCGCATTTACAGCGGTCAGACTGCTATCGCTGTTGACGTAAGCAAATAACGACTTATGAAATTGCGGGCCTGCCCGCAGTAACGGCACAATTGCCATAAACGTTAAGAAAGAGGATGGTTATGACGCCAGAAGTATTGAGCCTCTCAAATGCCCCGGCCCTCTGGGCAGCCGCCATGCTGGCGAAGATCCTGGTCGCCTTCAGTGTGCTGATGGGGATCGTTGCCTATGCGACCTGGGTCGAGCGGAAGGTTATTGGTCGGATGCAGACCCGTCTCGGGCCGACAATGACAGGACCCAAAGGGTTGTTGCAACCGATTGCTGACGGGATCAAGCTTTTCTTCAAGGAAGATATTATCCCGAACGAAGCGTCGAAATTTGCTTTTGTCCTGGCGCCAATGATGATTCTGGCCCCGGCCTTGATTTCGATGGCGGTTATTCCTTTTGGCAATGCTTACGAATTTACCTTTCAGGGCGTTACTTATCTGGTCCCTCTCCAGATCACTGATTTGAATATTGGTGTTCTCTTTATCATGGCGATGGCAGGTCTGGGCGTCTACGGGATTGTTCTGGCCGGTTTGGCTTCCAACAGCAAGTATTCTCTGCTGGGTGGAATTCGTGCTTCAGCTCAGATGATCTCCTATGAATTGGCCGCAGGTCTTTCAATTATCGCAATTTTCATGCTCTCCGAGACATTGAGCCTGAGTGGAATCGTTGCCGCGCAACAACAGCCCTTGTGGGGAATCACTGCTTTCCCCAGCTGGATGCATAACTGGTACATCTTCAGTCAGCCTCTGGCTTTTGGTCTCTTTGTTGTTGGTTCGATGGCTGAAATCAACCGGACTCCGTTTGACTTGCCAGAAGCTGAAACCGAGCTGGTTTCCGGGTTCTGTACTGAATACTCGTCCATGAAGTATGCGCTCTTTTTTATGGCCGAGTATGCCAACATGGTGACGATCAGCGCCATTTCAGCGACCCTGTTTCTGGGTGGTTGGGATGGACCATTCCCGGGTGTTATCAACTTTTTGATCAAAGTTTTCGGGTTCATGTTCTTCTTTATCTGGATCCGTGCAACCTTCCCGCGTTTGCGTTACGACCAGTTGATGCAGATGGGCTGGAAAGTGATGCTCCCTCTGGCAATCGGGAACATTGTTTTGACCGCAGTCGCGGTCCTGCTCTGGCAGTAATTTATAACAGGCGAGGATAGATATGTTTAAAGAGTTTGCCAAAGGGCTGAGTATCACTCTGAAGCATCTGCTTCCGGGGAACAGCACCACGGTTGAATATCCGAAGCAGAAGCTGAAGATGTCTCCCCGCTTCCGTGGTTTGCATCGATTGGTACCGACCCAGACCCGTGAGAAGTGCGTAGCCTGCTATCTCTGCCCCACTGTTTGTCCGGCCAAATGTATTACCGTTGAATCTACCGAGAACGAACAGGGTGAGAAATACCCCAAAGTCTACAAGATCGACCTGCTGCGCTGTATTTTTTGTGGCTATTGTGTCGAGGCATGCCCGGTAGAGGCTCTTGAGATGTCCGACACTTATGAGTTGGCCAACTTCAAGCGGGAAGATTTCACTTTCGAAAAAGAACGTCTTCTCAGATAAGGAGCTGGCGAGTCATGTTATCGATTCTTTTTTATCTCTTTGCAACGGTTGCGGTTTTCTCGGCGTTCTATGTGACCAAGTCGCGCAGCCCGGTGAACAGTGCTCTTTGGCTGGTGACCACCTTCATTTGTCTGGCTGCGCTCTATATCATGCTCGATGCGCCTTTTATGGCTGCTATCCAGATCATGGTTTACGCCGGAGCGATCATGGTGCTGATCATTTTTGTCATCATGTTGCTCAATCTGGGGACTGCGGTTAAGAAGCGTTACACCCATGCTCTGGTCTGGGGAGGAGCCATGTCGGTGCTGATGCTGTTTGTTACCAATTTCCTTATTCGCCGTGGTGTACCTACAGGCAAGTTGGGGGATGTGACAACCCAGACTATTCAAAGTTATGGCCATACCGAGTTGATTGGTAAGGCAATGTTTACCGACTTTCTGCTTCCGTTTGAAATTGCTTCCATCCTGTTGCTGGTAGCGATTGTCGGAGCGGTTATCCTGTCGAAACGCGAAGTTTGAGCCGCCACGGATCGGGAGATAAACCATGATCACCGTATATCATTATCTGATTTTGAGCGCGATTATCTTCTCAATCGGAACCTTCGGGGTTCTGACGAGAAAGAACGCCATCGTTATTTTTATGTGCATCGAATTGATGCTGAACTCAGTCAATTTGACGTTTATTGCCTTATCGCGTCATTTGCAAAACATGGATGGTCAGATTTTTGTTTTCTTCATCATGACCGTTGCCGCAGCTGAAGCTGCTGTTGGTCTGGCGCTTATGATCGCGTTTTACCGCAACCGTGAGTCGATCGATTCTGACGACTTCAACATGCTGAAATGGTAATAGATTCCCGATTCTACCGGGTTTTTAAGCAATAGGAGAGTTTGATGTACGACTATCTGTGGCTCATCCCATTCTTCCCACTCGTCGGGTTCGTCATTAACGGACTCCTCGGCAAGAAGATCAGGAACGAGGCGATTATCGGCGGTATCGCAACCCTGATGATTTTCCTGTCCTTTCTGGTAGCTTGTGGCAATTTCTTTACCTTGCTCAAGGATTCAGAAAAGGTTCATCAGCAGGTCATTGCTTCCTGGATGTCGATTGGCAACCTGCAAATTGACTGGGGATTTTTGCTCGATCCGCTTTCGGCCTTGATGATTATGGTCGTCACCGGGGTCGGGACGCTGATCCATCTCTATTCGATCGGCTATATGCACGGAGAAACCGGATTTTACCGTTTCTTTGCGTATCTCAACCTCTTTTGTTTCTCGATGTTGATGCTGGTTCTGGGAAACAACGCCCTGGTCATGTTTGTTGGTTGGGAAGGCGTTGGTCTCTGTTCCTATCTGCTGATCGGTTACTACTTCGACAAGAAGAGTGCGGGTGATGCAGCGAAAAAGGCTTTCGTCGTCAACCGGATTGGTGACTTCGGTTTTATCTGTGGTCTGTTGACTCTTTTCTGGGCGCTCGGCAGCAAAGGTGTCTGGACAGTCAATTTTGTCGAGATTGCTGAAAATGCTCACCTGCTCGAGAGCGGTGGGGTTGTTGTTACGGTTGTCACCCTGGCATTCTTTCTCGGTGCAACCGGTAAGTCGGCCCAGATTCCACTCTTTACCTGGTTGCCTGACGCCATGGAAGGTCCGACCCCGGTTTCGGCTCTGATCCATGCGGCAACCATGGTTACCGCTGGTGTCTACATGATCGGACGACTGAACGGTCTGTTCGCCATGGCACCCGATACCATGATGACTATCGCTATCGTTGGTGCGGCAACGGCCCTGTTTGCTGCCAGCATCGGTCTGGCTCAGAACGATATCAAGCGGGTCCTGGCCTATTCGACAGTTTCTCAGCTTGGCTATATGTTTATGGCTATGGGTGTGGGCGCCTTCTCTGCCGGTATTTTCCACCTGATGACCCACGCTTTCTTCAAGGCCTGTCTGTTCCTTGGTTCCGGTTCGGTTATTCATGGCATGCACCATGCCTATCACAAGGCTCATCTGCATGATGATCCACAGGATATGCGCAATATGGGTGGTCTGCGCAAGAAGATGCCGATCACTTTCATTACCTTCCTGGTGTCGACAATTGCGATTTCCGGCTTGCCGTTCTTCTCCGGGTTCTTCTCCAAGGACGAGATTCTCTGGTGGGCATTCGCCGGTGAGCGTGGCCATTGGATGCTGTGGCTGGTTGGTGCCATTGCTGCCGGTATGACGGCTTTCTACATGTTCCGTCTGGTCTTCATGACCTTCTTTGGTGAGCAGAAAACTGACCCACGGGCCAAGGATCATATCCCCGAGTCGGGTCTGACAATCACCCTGCCGTTGATGGTCTTGGGAACTCTGGCCGCGATTGGTGGTTTCTGGGGTGTTCCTCATGTTCTTGGCGGAATCTTCGGCCACATGCCGAATTATCTGGAGAATTTTCTTGCCCCGGTCTTTGAGCATACTCAGGTTCTCAACGGGATCGAGATCAAGCCTGAGATGGCTCATTCCAAGGCCCTTGAGTTCGGCATGATGGGTGTGTCGGTTGGTATTGCCCTGGTCGGTATTCTGGGGGCCTGGTTCATGTACATCAAGAATCCGGAACTTCCTGGACGTTTTGTGGCCAGTTTTACCGGCCTCTGGCGTGCGGTGTACAACAAATGGTATATCGACGAGCTTTACGATGCCGTGTTTGTCAACAACTGCAAGCGGATCGGAACCTTTCTGTGGAAAGGATTTGATGTGCGTATTGTCGACGGTATTGTCAATGGTACCGCATGGGTCGTCAAAGGTGTTGGTTCAGGTCTGCGCTATACCCAGTCCGGTTTCCTGCATAACTATGCGATGGCCATGGTGGTCGGTGTTGTGGTCATTGTCGGCTACTACATCTTCGGTTAATAGGGTTCGGCAGCGAACAGAGATAGAGCTACAAGGAGCGTTTCCACATGGCCGATTATCTGCTTAGTTTAATTACCTTCTTCCCGTTGATGGGGATGATGATTCTCCTCTTCATCCCACGGGATAACGAAGGGCTGCTGAAAAGCTTTGCCCTTGGTGTGACACTGGTCACCTTTTTGATCAGTTTGCCGCTGGCTTTTGACGACGTTTTCGCCGTCTCAGGCGGGATGCAATATCGTGAATTTCACGAGTGGATCAGCATCGGCAGCTTTTTCAAGATGAACTATAATATCGGGATTGACGGCATCAGCCTCTGGCTGGTGATGTTGACCACCTTTATTATGCCGATTGCCACCCTTTCGACCTGGAAGGCTGTTGACAAGAACGTCAAGGGATTCATGGCATTGTTGCTGCTGCTCGAAACGGCGATGCTGGGTGCCTTTGTTTCTCTCGACCTGTTCCTCTTCTACATTTTCTGGGAACTGATGCTGATTCCGATGTACTTCATGATCGGTATCTGGGGCGGCAAAAACCGGATCTACGCAGCGGTCAAGTTTTTCATCTTTACTGCGGTCGGTTCGTTGTTGATGCTGGTGGCAATTATCTACATTTACTATTATGCGGCCAGCACCGGTGCTCCGATGGAAGGCTTCGGAGTTCAGGAGTTCTACCGTCTGGGAATCCCCTCAGCTGCCCAGCACTGGTTGTTCCTGGCCTTTGCATTCAGTTTTGCAATCAAGGTACCGATGTTTCCCTTGCACACCTGGTTGCCTGATGCTCACACCGAAGCGCCGACTGCCGGTTCGGTGATCCTGGCAGCGATTTTGCTGAAAATGGGTACCTACGGTTATGTCCGCTTTGCGATTCCGCTCTTTCCTGAGGCGTTGCAGACCTATTTACCTCTGTTGGCGTTCCTCTCCGTCTTCGGTATCATCTACGGCTCACTGGTGGCGATGATGCAGGATGACGTCAAGAAGCTGGTTGCCTATTCGTCGGTAGCTCACCTGGGTTTTGTTATGCTCGGAATCTTTGCTCTCAATATGCAGGGCATGGCCGGGGGCATCATTCAGATGATCAATCACGGGGTTTCGACCGGGGCACTCTTCCTGATTGTCGGTTTTATCTACGAGCGTCGTCATACCCGTCAGATTTCCGAATTTGGTGGTCTGGCGCACAAAATGCCGATCTTTGCCACCATCTTTCTGATCATTACTTTCTCGTCGATCGGTCTGCCGGGAACCAACGGTTTCGTCGGTGAGTTCCTCGCTCTGGTCGGAGCGTTCGAAAGCGAGCTGCGTTGGTACGCGGTTGTGGCAACAACCGGAGTTATCTTTGCTGCGGTCTACATGCTGTGGATGTTCCAGCGGGTTATGTTTGGCAAGGTGACCAATCCTGAGAACGAGAAACTGAAAGATCTCTCGGTTCGTGAGATCGTCATCATGCTGCCGTTGTTGCTGTTTGTCTTCTGGATTGGTATTTATCCCAATACCTTCCTGTCGAAGATGAATCCGGCGATTGAACAATTGCTCAACCAGGTCAAGTCGAAGCAGGTTGCGGTAGTTGAACCGGTTCAACCGGTGATCGCTCAGACTCTTGAATTGAAATAATCTTTAAGTTGAAACTTTAGGTTCCAAAAGGAGCTTTCGATGGAAAATCTGGGTCAAATCGCCATGCAGAATATCAACATGGCAGCAATCATGCCGTCAGTGGTTCTCAGCTGTTTCGGGATGCTGCTGCTGCTCGTTTCGGTGTTTTCGAAGCGTGGCCGTACCACTCATGTTGCATGGATGAGTATTGTTGCTCTCGTTGTGACTGCAGCAGTGACGGTTTCCAGCTGGAACAATCCGCAGGAGGGTTTTGCTGGCAGCGTCGTTCTTGATAACTTTGCTATCTTCTTCAGTATGATCTTTATCATTGCTGCTTTATTGACAATCCTGATTTCGGACGGTTATCTGCGGCGAGAAGGTTATCCTGTTGGCGAATACTATCCGCTGATTCTATTCTGTACTGCTGGTGCAATGTGGATGGCGTCAGGAACCGACTTGATGACGATCTTCCTTGGTCTGGAAGTTCTGTCGGTTTCCCTTTACGTTCTGGCCGGATTCTTTCGTGGAGATGTGCGTTCGAACGAGGCGGGCCTCAAGTATTTCTTTTTGGGTGCGTTTTCAACCGGTTTCCTGCTTTACGGCGTTGCCTTACTCTATGGTGTAACGGGTTCAACCAAGATTGCCGCGATTGCTCAACATGTGAGTGAGATGCCGGCGGTTATTGATAATCCGATGATGATTGCAGGTTCCGTGTTGTTACTGATCGGTTTCCTGTTCAAGGTTGGTGCGGTTCCTTTCCATATGTGGACGCCTGATGTTTATCAGGGCGCACCGACTCCGGTGACTGCATTTATGAGTGCCGGTCCAAAAGCTGCTGCACTGGCGGCATTGCTACGGGTTGCCATTATTGGTCTTGGCAGTATTCAGGCAGACATTTCCGCCCTTTTCTGGCTCCTGGCGGTTCTGACCATGATTGCTGGTAACTTCATCGCTCTGAGTCAGACCAATATCAAGCGGATGCTCGCCTACTCGTCGATCGCCCATGCTGGTTACGCTCTGGTTGGTATTGTCGCCTGGAACCAGATTGGTCTTTCGGCAATCCTCTTCTACATGCTGGTCTATACCTTCATGAATATCGGGGCTTTTGCGGTCCTGGTCCTGGCGGGTAAGAAGGGTGAGGAGAATCTGACTCTGGAAGGTTTTGCCGGATTCGGCTACAAACGACCTTTCCTTGGCGTTGCCATGTGCATCTTTCTCTTTGCGCTCATGGGTTTGCCACCAACAGCCGGGTTTGCCGGTAAGTTCTTTGTCTTTGCCGGAGCGGTGAAGGCGGGTTATATCTGGCTGGCGGTTATTGGTGTGCTGAACTCGGCAGTTTCGCTCTATTACTATCTGCGGGTGATTGTGTACATGTATTTCCGTGATCCGAAGGAAGATTTCGCCTGGGTGAAACTTGAGATTCCTGCGGTTGTTTCAATTCTGCTGGCGATTGTTGGTGTTCTGGCTCTCGGAATTGTTCCTGGTCCGGTGATGGAGCTGGCTAAGCTGGCGGGATTCTGATTTCTGCTCTTTATCGATCCAAAGGCCCTTCGACAGATGTTGAAGGGCCTTTTTTTATTTTTGCTGGTCTGAATCGGGTATGCTGGACAAATGAATTTGCAGACATATATCGAGTCCCTGCGACAGGACAGACAAATCCAAGAGGTCGATATTGAAGTTGATGCACGGCTCGAATTGGCCTGTTTGACTGATCAGTACTCAGGACAAAATAGACCAGGTCTTATTTTTAAACGAATCAGGCAATCACCACTGACCCTCGCGAGCAATCTGTTTGGTTCCGACCGACGAATGGCAATGGCTCTGGGACACGAGAGTCTGTTTTCGTTTGGGCAGTGGCTAACAAAAGAACTTTGCCGCTTCAAAAAGGGCGACTCTGCTGGGCGTTTGCGCCAACTTCTGGCTAAGGCCAGGTTTGAAAGCAAAACAGGATCCCTGAGCCAGCGAGAAAATGATCTGGGATTTGTACCGGGAATTCGTTATTGGCCACAGGAAAAGCGGAGTTTTATGACCCTTGCAGTGGTTGTGAGTCGAGCGCCCGATTCAGAGATCCACAATGCGGGGATTTATCGGGTCGGGGTTGCAGGAAACCGAAGCTTGACCCTGAATCTGCTTCCTGGTTCAGGAGCTGGTGAGCATCTTGCCCTTTGGCAACGTGAGGAAAAAGCGATGCCGGTTGCAATTTTACTGGGGGCAGATCCGGCCTTGATCTTTGCTGCGGCCTGCTCGCTGCCAGGAGATTGCAGTGAGCTGAATTTTAGTGGCATTATTCAGCGTGCCGCAGTACAGGTTGCAGATTGTCAGACACTTCCACTTCGTTGTCCAACTTCAGCGCAGATATTGCTGGAGGGGTGGGTTGATCCGTGCCGCACAATAAACGAAGGGCCCTTTGGTTGCTATCGAGGTGATTATGGTGGTGCAAATGAATGCCCGCTTGTTGAGATCAGTCTGATTGCAACAGTTGCTGATCCCCTGTTGCCAGTGACACTGGCAGGCCCTCTGCCGCAGGAGGACTGTTGGATTGCTAAAGCCGAGCTTGAATTGATCCGGGTTCGTCTGGCTGTAGATCTTCCCGAAATTACCCAGCTGGCGATGCCACTTGATGCCGCTTTTTATGGAATATATTTTGTCAGTTGCCAAAGTGAAGCCACAAGGGCAGATACGTTGGCTGAAAAAATCCAGAATCTTGGCTATCTGCGGCGACTCCAGATGTTGGTTGTTCTGCCTGAAGACAAGCTGGGTTCAATCGAGAAAAACTGGCGGAGTCTTTTGTCGCAAACCCGGGCAGAGCAGGTATGGCGAAAGCCTGATGCCGATCTTGAGAGGGTCATTTCCAGATCCCCTGCGGTTTTGTCCCATGACAAGCAGATGCTTGATAATTTGCTGCGCCGTTTATCTGAGCCACTAACATAAAGTCCTATTCCGGAGGAGGAGAATGTCGAAAGATGCCATGAGGCAAGAACAGGATGCGAGAACCCTTCTTCAACAGGTTTTTGGCTATCAGCAATTTCGTGAACATCAGCAACAGGTGGTTGAACAGGTTGTTGCCGGTGGAGATGCTTTTGTTTTGATGCCAACTGGGGGCGGAAAATCTCTCTGTTATCAGCTTCCGGCCCTGCTGCGGGATGGGGTCGGAATTGTTGTTTCACCACTGATCTCCTTGATGAAGGATCAGGTCGATGCCTTGCTTGCCAACGGAGTCAGAGCCGCTTGCTATAATTCATCACTTTCAGCCACTGAAAGCCGCCAGGTGCTGGCCCAAATGCATGCTGGCGAGCTTGATCTGCTGTACGTTGCTCCCGAACGATTGCTCAATGAAGGTTTTCTCGAACATTTGAGATCTGTCGAAATTGCCTTGTTTGCCATCGACGAAGCTCATTGTATTTCCCAATGGGGACATGACTTTCGTCCCGAATATATTCAGTTGGGGACTCTGCACCAGATGTTTCCCGGGGTGCCCTTGCTGGCACTGACTGCAACCGCCGAAAAACAGACCCGGCAGGATATTCTGCAACGCTTGAATCTCGATAATCCATTATGCATCATTGCCGGTTTTGACCGTCCCAATATCCGCTATACGCTGATCGACAAACAACGTCCCTATGATCAACTCAAGCATTTTCTTGTCAGTCGTCGCACCGATTCCGGGATCATTTATGCGCTGAGTCGCAAGCGCGTTGAAGAAATTGCGACAAAATTGCAGCAGGACGGCTATCAGGCTGCCGCCTATCATGCCGGGCTTGATGCTGCAACCAGACGGCAGGTGCAGGATGATTTTATCCGCGACGATCTGCAGATTGTGGTGGCCACCGTTGCTTTCGGGATGGGCATAGACAAGCCGAATGTGCGTTTTGTGGTTCATTACGATCTGCCGAAGAATATCGAAAGCTATTATCAGGAGACCGGACGAGCCGGGCGTGATGGTCTGCCCGCCGAAGCTTTGCTGCTCTTCGGTTATGGTGACATTGTTGTCTCACGTGGTCTGATCGAAAAAGGGGGGAATCCGGAACAGACCCGAATTGAATTGCAAAAATTAAACGCCATGGTCGCTTTTGCCGAAGCCGGAACCTGCAGGCGGCGAGCCCTGCTCGGCTACTTTGGAGAAGTGCTGGAGAAAGATTGTGGCAATTGTGATATCTGCCTTGATCCGCCTGAAACCTTTGATGCTACAGAGGACGCACGCAAAGCACTTTCCTGTGTTTATCGGGTAGGGCAAAGGTTTGGAATCGGCCATGTGGTTGATGTGTTGCGCGGAGCCAGGACCGAAAGAATTTACAGCCTGGGTCATGAAAAACTGTCGACCTGGGGAATCGGCAAAGATGCAGGGCAGGAACACTGGACGCACCTGTTGCGTCAGCTGGTTCACCTTGGGTATCTTGAACAGGACATGGCCAACTATTCGACCCTCAAATTGACCGAAGCTGCCAGACCCCTGTTGCGTGGTGAAATCGAACTCAGGCTGAGTCGTCCGCGCAGCAAGCCACAACGTAAAAAGAAAACCACGCGCAAAATTGTCGGTATCGAGTATGACGAGCGACTGTTTCAATTACTGCGCGCCCGCCGTAAAGAAATTGCTGACCGCGATGGTGTGCCTCCCTATGTTGTTTTTGGTGATGCCAGTCTGGCCGAGATGGCGGCGACCCTGCCGACGCGTGAAGAGGACCTTCTGCAGATCAATGGTGTCGGGCAGCGCAAGCTTGAGCGCTACGGGGCTGAATTTATGGCAGAGATCGTCGGATTTATCAGTCGCTAGGAGTCCGGGCTGGTTCCTGGACCAGACATCTGGTGTCAGAAAATAACTGAACAGAAGGAGTTCCTGTGAAAATCGTCTCTTTTAATGTCAATGGATTGCGTGCCCGTTTTCATCAATTGCAGGCTCTGATTGACAAGCATCAGCCTGATATCATCGGGTTGCAGGAAATCAAAGTCAACGATCCCGAGTTTCCCCTCGAAACCATTCAGCAGATGGGTTATCAGGTTGTTTATCATGGCCAGAAGAGCCATTACGGGGTGGCCCTCATGTCGAAGCAGGAGCCGCAACAGGTCATGAAGGGCTTTTCTGGTGAGGCCGAAGATCATCAGCGCCGCTTGGTGATTGCCCGTTATTCCCTTGGTGATGGCCGTCAGTTGCGGGTGGTCAACGGTTATTTCCCGCAGGGAGAAAACCGCGAACATCCGACCAAATTTCCCAATAAGCGGAACTTCTACGCCAAACTGCAACGCTGGCTTGAAACGGAAGCCGATCCGCAGGATCTGTTGATCGTCATGGGCGATATCAATATCTCCCCAGAGGACAAAGACATTGGTATTGGAACCGACAACGCCAGGCGGTGGCTGAAAACCGGCAAGTGCAGCTTTCTTCCCGAAGAGCGCGAATGGCTGGAAAAGATCAAAGATTGGGGGCTCTTTGACACCTATCGCAAGCAAAATCCTGATGTGGATAATCGTTTCAGCTGGTTTGATTATCGTTCAAGAGGATTTGCCGCCGAGCCAAAACGGGGGTTAAGAATTGATGTGATCATGGCGACTGCTCCCTTGTTGGAAAAATGCACTGCAACCGGCATCGATTACGAACTGCGTGGGATGGAAAAACCTTCTGATCATTGTCCGATATGGGCAGAATTCGAGATTTGAATGGAGGAGAAAAAACTTAAATGGCTGTTTGGTGGAGTTTGGGCGATATTGCTGCTGGGGGCCATTTTTGTCTGGATAAAAAGTGGTCTTAGCCTCCAGGAAGTTCCCTATCGACTCGAATCACAGCTTGAGGCCTTTGGCTTGTGGAAAGCGGCAAGTATTTATGTGCTGATCTACGCTCTTCGACCGTTTTTACTCTTTCCGGCAACCCTGCTGACGGTTTCATCGGGACTCCTGTTTGGCCCCTTGTTGGGGATTTTTTTTACAATTTTGGGTGAAAATGCCAGCGCCAATGTTGCTTTCAGTGTTGCCAGGTGGTTCGGGCGTGACTGGGTCAAAAAGAAGAGTGGAGAGTCTTTGCACGCCTGGGAGGGGCGCCTGAAAGCAAACGGACTGGTGACGGTTTTGATTTTACGGCTGCTCATGTTGCCATTCGACGCGGTCAATTACGGCTGTGGATTGACAGCAGTGCGACACCGGGATTATGCCATTGGCACCTTTATTGGTATTTTGCCGGGCTTGATCGCTTTTGTTTTATTGGGCGGTATCGGTTCTGCCGGGGCAAAAAATCGTCTCTGGTTACTGATCGGTTCGGGGGTGTTTTTGCTGCTGGGGATTCTGCTGGCGCGCTGGATAGGACACCGTGAAAAATCAGCGAGCAGCGCGTAGATACAAAAGGGGGAAAGCGAGACCCATAAAGGCGGCAGCACAGAAAAACAGACTGGAGAGCCCGGCCAGTTCACCGATCAGTCCCAGCAAGATTGAACCGATAAAGGCGCCACCATCAATACTGCCGGTAAAAATGCCGGTGATCTTGCCACGGACCTGATAGGACTCTCCACGGATTGCCAGGGCATTAAGCGAGGGAAAGACCAGACCATGGCCCACTCCCGAAAGCAGGCCGCTGATAACCAGCAGCAGGCCATTGTTGATAAATGGCAGGCAAAAGAGTCCGGCCATTGAGAGGACAATCCCCCAAGGGAGGAGTCGCGCTTCACCATGGCGGTCTGCAACCGAGCGGATTACAAAGCGAATCCCGATTGCCGTTGCTGAATAGGCGAGATAATAACGAGAGATAAAATGGATGCCACGTTCGGCGGCCAGTGGCGCAATAAATGTTCCGGTTGCGGCCAACCCAAAGCCAAAAATTCCGGCCAGTAGTGCAATCAATAAATGCTTACGCTGTCGCAATAGAACGAAGAACCCGGTGTTTTTGTCGCCAGCAGCTGGTGTACGCCGTTTTTCTTTGACCGGAAGATGTAACAGCAGCCCACCACCTGCCAGCAGGGAAGCCACAATAAAAAGAGCAGAAAAACCACCCTGATTGATCACCAGCTCGGCAAAGATAGGCCCGACAGCGAAGCCGACCAGACCCGAAATACCAAACATACCAATCCCCTCATTGAGGCGTTGTTCCGGAATCAGGTCGACGATAAAGGTGAAGATTGCAGTAAAGCAGATGGCCAGGCCAACGCCATGAACGATACGCAGGAGCATCAGTGGCCAGAAAAAATGCCGGAGATCGCCGCCGAAGGGCAGGTATAAAAGTGGAGCAAGGGTCATGATCAGACTGCCGATGGTGTAACTGTGCTTGCGTCCGATCCGGTCAATCATCTCCGAAATCCAGGGCCGACAAAGAGCAGAAGCCAGGGCAAACCCGCCCATGAGCAGACCAATATCCGTTTCGCTGCCACCATGCTCACCGATGAACAGAGGTAAGAAAAAGAAACCGGCAAAGCTGGCAACAATCAACAGATTTGTGACAAACAGGGCTGCAAAGGCCGGGGTGTAAAGCATCATTGATCTCATGTCAAATCAGGTTGCTGCCGGTCAGGGTTAAAATGGCAACCAGGCTGTAGCGCGTTGTTTTGCCAATGGCGACCAGCAGGATGAATCTGCCGAAGCTATGCCGCAAGGTCCCGGCAACCAGACACAGAGGGTCGCCAACCAAAGGAAGCCACGAAAAAAGCAACGCCCAACTGCCATAGCGATTGAACCAGTTTTGTGCTCTGAGCTGTTGTTGCTGATTGATGCGCAATATTTTTTCGATCAGCCAACGACTGCCACCAATCCCGATCAGGTAACTGGTGATTGCTCCCAGACTATTGCCCGCACTTGCCACAACAACAGTCAACAGCGGATTGCTGCCGCCAAGCAGCAAGGCCACCAGCAACCATTCTGATCCCAGCGGAATCAGGGTTGATGCACAGAAACTCAGCAGAAAGAGAGACAGCAGGCCATGTTCGGTCAAAAGTTCAGGCATGGATTCGAACTATAGCAGACGCAGAGCCTGAAAGCGAAGGGCTTGTCGGTCAGGCGAGACAGGTGTAGAGTGTCGTTTCAGTTCAGCCACTATATATCCTGGAAGAGTGATGGAAACGACAGACCCGTATCAGATCATAGGCAAGCTTCGTTCGTTGTTGGAGATGATCAAGTTTTCTCATACCATCTTCGCATTTCCCTTTGCGCTCCTGGGAGTTGTTCTGGCCGCCTTGGCAACAGGAACGTTGCCGGGTTTTGCGCAGATTTTCTGGATTTGTGTCGCGATGGTCGGGGCGCGTAGTGGTGCCATGGGGTTGAACCGACTGATCGATGCCCGTATCGATGCCGACAACCCACGCACCGCCGAACGCCACATCCCGGCGGGCAAGGTTTCGCGTCTTGAGGCCTGGGTTTTTATTCTGCTGTCTCTGGCAGTATTTCTCCTTGCGGCCTGGATGCTCAATCCGCTCTGTTTCAAACTGGCCCCGCTGGCGATTGCTTTTTTTGTCCTCTATGCGCTGTGCAAACGCTTTACCCATTATGCCCATATTGTTCTTGGCATCTGTCTGGCCGCCGCACCGATCGGGGCCTATATTGCGTTACGTGGAACCCTGGACTGGCCGGTCGTGGCCTTGGCATTGGCGGTTCTCTTCTGGGTTGCCGGGTTTGATATCTTCTATGCCCTGCAAGATTACGAATTTGACGTTGAACGCGGTTTGCATTCAATCCCATCTCGGTTGGGGGTGGAAAAATCCTTTTTGCTGGTGCGGATTTTTCACGGCCTGATGTTGCTCTTTTTGTTACTGGTGCTGCCGGGCAGTGGTCTGGGGTGGATCTATTTTGCCGGGGTTCTGGTTGTTGCCGGACTGCTGCTTTACGAACATCGTCTGGTCCAGCCGGATGACCTGTCGAAACTGGATGCGGCTTTTTTCAATATGAATGGTTATATCAGTGTGACGATTTTTGTTTTCGCGCTGGTCGATGCGGTCGTTTGAAGACAATCAAGAGCATCTTTAACGCAGAGGCGTAGAGTCCGCAGAGAAAACAAAAAAATACTCCTCTGGCAAACTTGTGAGGTTCTCTGCGACTCTGTGTCAGAATATGGGCTTATGAACAATATCGTCGTTGGCATAACCGGAGCATCCGGCTCTATTTACGGTCTGCGCCTGATCGAGGAACTGCTGTGTGTGGAGACAGAGGTCAGTGTTCTCATCAGTGACGCCGGTCGGCAGGTGCTCAGTTTTGAGACCGGTCTGCAGTTGGATGAGGATCCTGTCGCTTGTCATGAACAGCTGTGCGACCACTTTTCCAGTGATGATCTGCTTTATCACGCGATGAATGACTTCTTTGCCCCGGTGGCCAGCGGTTCCAGTGTTCCCGATGCGCTGGTGATCTGCCCCTGTTCGATGGGGACAGTTGGACGGATAGCTGCCGGGCTTTCAGAAAATCTGCTTGAGCGGGTCGCCGATGTTGTTTTGAAAGAGCAACAGAAATTGCTGCTGGTGCCGCGTGAAACCCCCTTTAACCAGATTCATCTTGAGAATCTGCTGCGCCTGTCACAGGCTGGTGGGCAGATCCTGCCGGCGATGCCGGCCTTTTATCAGCAACCGCAGTCGGTGGCAGAGATGGTTGATTTTGTGGTGGGCAAGGTGCTGGATCAACTGGGGGTTGACCATGCGCTGTTCGCACGCTGGGGTGAAGACAACGAAGACAGGCATTAGCCTCTGGATAACGCCAGGATAAAATCCGGGAGCTGTATTCCATGGGAATCCTGAGAAAAACAGGTTTTAGGGCCGGTGATTATGCTCAAGTTATTTGCAACCGTAAAAGAAAAAGTCGCAGCGGATACCCGCATATCCGACGCAGAGGCATTGGCGCTCTTTGAGTCATCCGACCTGTTGTTTATCGGTGGCCTGGCGGCTGAGGCCAATCGGCGCAAGAATGGTGACAAGGTTTATTTCAACGTCAACCGGCACATCAATTACACCAACCTCTGCGTCAATCGATGTAAGTTCTGCGCCTTTTCCAAAGAGGTTGACGAGCCGGGAGTTTATACTCTGGCGCTGGAACAGATCGCCGACAAGGCGCGGGAGGCTACTGCCGCCGGGGCGACTGAAATTCACACCGTCGGTGGATTGCACCCCGATCTGCCCTTTGATTTTTACCTGCAGATGCTCAGAACCATAAAAGAGGTGTCACCGCAGTTGCACATCAAGGCTTTTACGGCGGTTGAGATCGATTATTTTGCTCAACTGTCGGGGTTAAGTATCACGGGAGTCATCGACGCACTTAAGTCTGCGGGCCTCGGTTCTCTGCCAGGTGGTGGTGCCGAAATTCTGGGCCAGCAGGTACGTGACCTGATCTGCCCGGAGAAAATATCAGGGCAGCGCTGGCTGGAGGTGACCGAAAAGGTTCACGCCGCCGGTTTACGCAGTAATGCCACCATGCTTTTTGGTCATCTCGAAAGTTACGCAGATCGGGTCGAGCATTTGCGGCTGTTGCGTGAGTTACAGGATCGAACCGGTGGATTTCAGACTTTCATCCCGCTGGCTTTTCAACCGGACAATACCCGGGTACCAGGGGCTAAAGGGGTCGTAGGGGTTGATGCCCTCAAGACCCTGGCGATCAGCCGACTATATCTGGATAATTTTCAACATATCAAGGCCTACTGGGTCATGTTGGGGTTGAAGATTGCCCAGACCGCGCTCTGCTTCGGAGTCAATGATCTTGACGGCACGGTGGTCGAAGAGAAGATCGGCCATGACGCCGGGGCCGACTCACCGCAGGCGATGGGTAAGGAACAGATCATCGATCTGATCCGCAAGGCAGGCAGAGTGCCGGTCGAGCGGGATACCTTGTATAACGAAATCTGAGAAAAGGTAGCCACCAAGAACACCAAAAAAATCTTTTTTAACGCGGAGGCGCTGAGGTGGAGAGACGGGGAGAATGTCTTGGAGTTAAAATCTGAAAAGCCCTACGCCTCTCTCTGCGATCTCTCCCTCTTCGCGTCTCAGCGTTAAAAGGTTCTTGTCTTCTTAGTGTCCTTGGTGCTTTGGTGGCTAACAGGTTCTTATGCTTGAAACGATTCAAAACAAACTGAACGCAGGTCAGCCGATTGAACGTGACGAGGCACTCTGGCTGTTGACCGAAGCCGACCTGCTGCAGATCGGCCAGTTGGCCGATGCTGTTCGTAAGAAGAAACATCCCGAAAACCGGGTCAGCTTTGTGGTTGATCGTAATGTCAACTACAGCAACGTCTGTGAATCCAAGTGCAAGTTCTGCGCGTTCTATTGCGATGCTGATGCTGAAAATGCCTATCTGCTCGATTATGAAACAATTTTTGCCAAGGTGCAGGAACTGGTCGATCATGGCGGCACCCAGCTGCTGATGCAGGGTGGGTTGCACCCTGAGCTGAAGATCGAATGGTTTGAAGAACTCTTTCGCCAGCTGCGGCAGTGTTTTCCTCAAGTGCAGATTCACTCACTTTCTGCGGCAGAAATTTGCCACATTGCCAAGTTGTCAGATCTTTCGATGCCAGAGTGCCTGCAACGTTTACAGGCGGCAGGGCTGGCCTCACTGCCCGGTGCCGGAGCCGAGGTTTTGGTCGATGAGGTCCGGCAGCAGATTTCACCCAACAAGATCGGCTGGCAGCAGTGGGGCGAGGTGATGGAAGCGGCGCACGCTCTGGGCATGCGCACCACCGCAACCATGATGTTCGGCAGTTGCGAGGGGCCGGATGATATTGTCGAGCATCTGTTGCGGATCCGTGAGATTCAGGCGCGTACCTCCGGCTTTACCGCCTTTATCCCCTGGACATTTCAGCCCGACAATACCGAACTGGGTGGTGAAACAGCGAGCGGCGTCGATTACCTGAAGGTTCTTGCCCTGTCGCGCATTGTGCTTGACAATATCAACAACATTCAGGCCAGCTGGGTGACGCAAGGGGCACGGATGGCCCAGGTCGCGCTCTTTTTCGGCGCCAACGATCTGGGCGGCACCATGCTTGAAGAAAATGTCGTTGCCGCGGCCGGAATTTCTTTCCGCATGTCGCAGGAAGAAATCATCGAACTGGCGCGCGGGGCGGGGTTTGTGCCGGTGCGGCGGACGACAGAATATGAAATTTTGGAGGAATACTGATATGACTCCCTTACGTAAAAATATCGCCGGGATGTCCGGCTATGTCCCCGGTTTTCAACCCGAAAATGAGGCCGAGTGGATCAAGCTCAATACGAATGAAAATCCTTATCCACCCTCCCCGCAAGTTGTAAAAGCGATTACGGAAGAAGTTGGTGAGGATGGGGCCAGTCTGCGCAAATATCCGGATGCGGGTAGTCGTGATGTGCGTAAGATTGCCGCTGATCTTTATGGGGTAGAGCCTGATTGGGTCATTATGGCCAATGGCTCAGATGAGTTGCTCAACAACCTGATTCGGGCGTTTGTTGCGGAAGGTGAAGAGCTTGCCTATGTTCATCCCTCCTACAGCTATTATTCGACCCTGGCCGAAATTCAGGGGGCCAATATCTGTACCTTCGGTCTTGATGATGATTTTCGTCTGGTCGGTTTTCCTGAACGTTACAAGGGCAAACTCTTTTTTCTGACCAGTCCCAATGCGCCTTTTGGTGTGCGCTTCACCAATGACTATATCCGTGAGTTGGCCGGGCGTTGCGCGGGGGTGCTGGTGGTTGACGAGGCCTATGCCGATTTTTCTGATGGCAGTGCTATGGAACTGGTTGGCCAGTGCGAGAATGTTATCGTGACCCGTACCTTTTCCAAAAGCTATGCGCTGGCGGGAATGCGTCTGGGATTGGCGATTGCGCGCCCCGAAGTGGTCGCAGCACTCGACAAGATTCGTGACCACTATCATCTTGATCGTTTGGCACTGGTTGCTGCCAAAGCGGCACTTGGCGATCAGGACTGGCTGGCCGACACTCTGGCAAAGGTTTGTAAAACCCGTGAATGGTTCAGTGGTGAACTGCGCCGCAGTGGTTATCGGGTGATTCCTTCGCAAGCCAATTTTGTGTTTGCGACTCCACCTGATCTGGATGGTGAGCGGGTTTATAATGCCCTGTTCGAACGTAAAATTCTGGTACGTTATTTCTCTGATCCGCTGCTTAAACATGGTTTGCGGATCTCGATTGGCACCCGTGAAGAGATGGAACAAACCCTGGAGGCACTGATCGAGATTGGGTGAAAAAAGGCCGAAAGGTTCGCCGGGAAAAGCCAGCGTAAATAACGAAAGTTTGACCCCCTTGTTGCCTTTTGCCGCCGAAAAGGTTGCGCAACTTCTGCTTGACTGGTACGGACAGGCAGGTCGTGACTTACCCTGGCGCCAGACCCGTGACCCCTATCGGATCTGGTTGGCAGAAATAATGTTACAGCAAACGACTGTGACAACAGCGATCGGTTATTATCAGCGTTTTCTGGAGAGTTTTCCAACCCTTGAGCAGCTGGCAGCAGCGCCACAGGAACAGGTAATCGATCTCTGGGCCGGGCTTGGTTACTATGTACGTGCGCGTAATCTCCATGCTGCGGCCCAGGTCGTGGTCCATCAACTGGGGGGACTGTTTCCGGCTGATGTTGCAGGGCTGATGCAGTTGCCGGGAATCGGTCGTTCGACTGCCGGAGCGGTCGCTGCGCTTGCATTTGAACAGGCGGCTCCCATTCTCGATGGTAACGTTCGGCGGATTCTTTGCCGTTTGTTTGCCTTGCAGGAAGCACCGCACAGCAGGGCTGCGGAGAAAAAACTTTGGTTGTGGGCCGAAGCCCTGACACCAGAGCAGCGGGTGCATGATTATACGCAGGCGATCATGGATCTGGGGGCATTGGTCTGCCTGCCGCGTCATCCCCTCTGTCCAGAGTGCCCCCTTAAGGATCTGTGCCAGGCGCGATCTTCAGGTCTGGAACAACAACTGCCGCTGAAACAGCCACAAAAGCAGGTTCCGCAGCGTCATGCTCTGGCATTACTGATTCAATGGCAGGGTCGATATCTGGTGCAACGTCGTCCAGCACGTGGTTTTCTTGGTGGTCTTTGGGAGTTTCCAACCCTGAGCCTTGATGGGCAGAGTTCAGTTGCTGACTCCTTGGCTCGATTGATGGCTGACTATGCCGTGCAGGGAAAGGCTCAGGCCCTTGGCCGGATCAAGCACGTTTACAGCCACTTTCGTCTGGAGTTGCAGCTATTTCGCGTGCCGGTTGCAGGTCTGGCTGCAATGGCCGAAACCGATGGCAGGAGCAACTGGTATACTTCGGTTCAGCTTGAAACCCTGGCCTTGCATGGTGCCCATAAAAAAGCCCTTGAATATTTAGGAGAATAGATGTCTTTACCGCCCATTCTTACGACGACGGAGCAGATTAGTGAATTTGCTGCCGGATTGGCCCAGCACTCAGAGATTGCCGTCGATCTGGAAGCCGATTCGATGCATCATTATCAGGAAAAGGTCTGTCTGTTGCAGTTTACAGCCGGGGAGCAAACGCTGTTGATCGATCCGCTGGCAGGGGGTGATCTTTCATCCCTGCGTCCGCTGATGGCCGACCCGCAGATCCGCAAGATTTTTCACGCGGCTGATTACGATATTCGGTGTCTGGCACGAGATTTCAAAATTGAGATTTCAGGGTTGTTCGATACGATGATCTGCTGCCAGTTTATCGGTGAAGAACGTTTTGGATTGGCGGATATTCTGGGTAAATACTTCGGTTTGGAACTGGACAAAAAATATCAACGTGCCGACTGGACCCGTCGCCCCTTGAGCCCTGAGATGATCCGTTATGCTGCGGGCGATACTGAATACCTGCAAGCGCTGGTTGAAATTCTGGAAGAAAAAGTTCAGGTTCTGGGACGTCAGGATTGGGTTGCCGAAGAGTTTTCCCTGCTCGAACAGGCTCGTTTTACTGAGACTGCCGGGCCCCTGTGTTTGCGAATCAAGGGTGCCGGAAAACTGACTCGCCGCCAGCTGGGAGTTCTTGAAGAGTTGTTGCAGTGGCGTGATCAGGAGGCCAAACGACGCGATCTGCCACATTTCAAGGTAATGGGCAACAAAACCTTGCTCCAGCTGGTCCTTCAGGCCCCTGACAGTGTCCGGGCAATGACCGGTATTGAAGGGTTGCCGCCCCGTTTGCTTGATCGCTACGGCAAGGTGCTGCTTCAGGCTGTCAAGCGTGGTGTCGAGCTGCCTGAAGAGAGCTTGCCAGTTTTCCCCCGGGGTGAACGGCGCGAGAAAGATCCCGCTGCAGACAAGCGCTTTATGCGGCTGAAGGCGTGGCGCAAGAAAGAGTCCTCTCGGCTTGAGCTTGATCCGGGGGTCTTGATCAACAACCTGACTCTGGAACAGGTGGCGCGGGCCAATCCGCAAGAAGAGAAGGCCCTTGCCAGTTTGGGAGTATTGAAAAACTGGCAGCTGCGCGAGCTGGGCAAGGGGATGTTGCAGGCCTTGTAACAAAAAGATCAGGCAAGAGGCCGGGGCGAAAAAAGCTTTTTGCTGACATCCGGAACGTGAACGTCAGATTTTTTCTCGCCTCTCGCCCTAAATCATCCGTTCCGGGTCGAGCAACTTGTTCAGTTCGGTTTCGGGCAGAATTTTTTCGGCGAGGACAAGTTCACGGATCGTTTTTCCCTCATGCCAGGCCTGTTTCGCCAGTTCGGCAGCCCGATCGTAACCAATGGCCGGAGCCAGAGAGGTCACCAGCGCCAGACTCTGTTCCATCAGTTCTTTACAGCGTTTGCGGTCGGTTTGCAGGCCGGTCAGGCAACGGTCGCTGAACAGGGTGACTGCCCTGGTTAATAACTCGATACTTTCCAGCATGGCAGCAGCCATCAGGGGCATCATGGTGTTCAGTTCAAAATAGCCACCCAGCCCTCCCAGGGTAATGCTGGTATCATTGCCGATCACCCGTGCACAGACCTGAATCAGACTTTCGGCCATCACCGGGTTGACCTTGCCGGGCATGATGGAGCTGCCGGGCTGGACTGCGGGGAGTTGCAACTCGCCGATACCACAGCGTGGGCCACTGCCGAGCAGGCGGATATCGTTGGCAATTTTTGACAGGCTGACCGCTACCGATTTGAGAGATCCGCTGACGGCAACCAGTGCATCACGAGCGCTCTGTGCTTCGAAATGATTGCTCGCTTCCCGAAATGGCAGACGTGTTTTCTTGGCGATCCGGCTGATGACCCGTGAGGCAAATTCAGTGTGGCTGTTGATACCGGTACCGACGGCTGTCCCACCCAGGGGCAGTTCATAGAGACCGCTCGATTCGGTGGCCAGTCGTTCCTGGGCCAGTTGCAGTTGCCTTGCATAGCCGCTGAATACCTGGCCAAAGGTCAATGGGGTGGCATCCTGAAGATGGGTCCGACCTATTTTGATGATTTTGGCGAATTCGGCAGCCTTGGCGGCCAGAAGCTTTTCCATATGTTGCAGTGCCGGAAGCAGCTGTTCCTGTAGTTGCTGCGCACAGGCAATATGGATTGCGCTGGGGAAAACATCATTGCTTGACTGGCCAAGGTTAACTTCATCATTTGGATGGAGTGGGTTGTCATCGGCTTCGTTGCCAAGCAGCTGACTGGCACGATGGGCGATGACTTCATTGGCGTTCATATTACTGCTGGTTCCTGAGCCGGTCTGGTAAATATCGACAGGAAATTGCTGTTCATGCTGGCCGGCAAGAATTTCTGCGGCGGCTGCAACAATAGCTGTTGCGCGATTTTTGTCGAGCAGGTCAAGGTCGGCGTTAACCTGGGCCGCTTGTTGTTTGATCAGCACCAGAGCGTTTAGAAGTGGTCGGGGAAGTGTTTGGCCGGAAATGGGAAAGTTTTCAACGGCTCGGGCAGTTTGGGCACCGTAAAGGGCATCAGCTGGAACCTGCATGGTTCCGAGACTGTCTTTTTCGGTTCGTGTCTGACTCATAGGGTCGTCCTTTCTGGATTGTTACGCTGTTTCCAAGGATAGCAACCGCTATCCGGCTGTCAATCTTCTTTCCATCGTCCGGGCCATCCGCTAAGATGCCGCCATGGAAAATCTGGCTTTATTTCTGATCATCTTTTCCGCATTTATGCATGCGTTGTGGAATATGCTGGTCAAGCAGAGTCGTGACAAAACAGTTTTTATCTGGTGGATGTTCCTTTGTGCTTTCGGCTTGATGAATCTTTACATGCTGTTGCCCGGGCATCCCTTTCCGTCTGTTTCTGTCCGCTACCTGACGCTGGCAGCCAGCGCTGCGGTCTGTTTTGTCCTCTATCACTGGTTTACAGGCAAGGCTTACCGGGAGGGGGATCTGTCGATGACCTATCCTCTGGCCCAGACATCAATGCTTTATGTCCCGATCTGGGGGATGTTGCTGCTGGGTGAGGCGCTTTCGCTTGTTGGCGTAAGCGGCATTTTACTGATTGTTATCGGGGCTTACAGTATCCAGTTACGACGATTCAGTTTGTCAGAACTGATGCGTCCGTTGCAGAACCTGGGTAACCGCTCCGTTCAGGCGGCCCTGCTGGCCGGTTTTATCTATTCGGTGGGAGCGATCATCGACAAGCAGGGGGTCAACAGCTACAGTGCTTACCATTTTACCTATACACTGGTGTTGTTCATGCTGGGGTATATGAGTCTGAATCTGTTGCGGCCCTGTTATCGCGGGCGGGTTCTTGCCGAATGGCGCAACAGTCGCAAGCTGGTTCTCTGGTCCGGGCCGGTGATGCTGGCCTCTTTTCTCTCATTCAGGTATGGATTACAGTTGTCGCCGGTCAGTTATGCTGTGCCGCTACGACAGGTCAGTTTGCTGGTTGGGGTGGTGATCGGTATTGTTTTTTTGAGGGAGTCTTTCGGACGGATGCGCCTGGCGTCGGCGGGGTTGATATTGATAGGGGTTATATTCATCTGGCATGGATAAGGGGAGCGACTGAATCTGATCGCCACTCCAAGGGCCGCATGAACCCGTCCCTGGGGCTTGACAGTCGCCATCCTGGCGCCAGACACCCTTTGCGCGTCGCTCGGATTCAGTTTTGAAAGGGTTTGGATATGAAAAATCTGGCGAATTTTCTGTTTGAAGTCGGGATGCTTAAACGAACGCCACGGACCGGTTTTCAGTTTTTGGGATCAGGAGCCGAATCGGTGGCCGAGCACAGTTTTCGTACGGCGATTATTGGCTATACCCTGGCTCAGATTGACGGTCAGGTCGATGCTGCACGGGTGATGCAGCTGTGTCTGTTTCACGATATTCCCGAAGCTCGGACCGGTGATCTGAACTACGTCAATAAGAAGTATGTCAAGGTTGATGAAATGAAAGCGGTTGATGATCTGGCTGCCCAATTGCCTTTCGGTGAAGATTATCGCCAGACCCTGATCGAGTTCAACGCCAGAAAAACTCCAGAAGCATTGATTGCCAATGATGCCGATCAGTTGGAGATGATCCTTGCGTTGAAAGAGCATAAGGATTTGGGAAACCGCTATGCTGACGAGTGGTATCCCTTTTCAATTGAGCGTCTTAAAACCGATGCCGCTCGGCAGTTGGCCGCCAGTATCTGGACTACCGATTCGTCGAAGTGGTGGTTTGATGGGGATCGCAACTGGTGGGTCAATGGACGACACGAGTGAGAGTCGCACGACAGCTGCGGCGTTACATCCTTCACGTTGGTCCTCGACGTAGCTGGCGTTACGCCTGCGGTAAGGTTCAGGCTGTGCCTTGCATCTGCTGCACATCTCTCACTCGTCGGGGTTGACGGGGAAGGTGGAAATTGTGATCGTTCCCAACGCCCAACGCCCAACGCCCAACGCCCAACGCCCAACGCCCAACGCCCAACGCCCAACGCCCAACGCCCAACGCCCAACGCCCAACGCCCAACGCTATCCTTGACCCTGCGGGCGGATAAGTGCTATCTATTTCCGTTCGGTTAAACAGGAACCTCTGGAGGAATAATTCATGCTCGATATCAAATACTTGCGCGAAAATCTTGAGTCTGTTCAGCAGGCGTTGATAAATCGTAATGACAAGACAGATTTGTCCGGTTTCAGCAATCTGGATGCGCGTCGTCGTGAACTCCTCGGAGAAGGTGAAACTCTCAAGGCGGAGAAGAATCGGGTTTCTGCACTGATCGGTAAAACCAAAGACAAGAGCCAGGTCCAGACCGAGATCGCCCGAATGAAAGAGGTGTCGGCGCGGATCAAGCAGATTGATGACGAACTGCGCGGAGTTGAAGAAGAACTTCAGCAGTTGATGCTGACGATCCCCAATGTTCCGCATGCTGATTGCCCGGTTGGGAGTGATGAGGAGTCCAATGCCGAGGTCAGCACCTGGGGTAAAATACCGGCCCTCGATTTTGAAGCCAAGGCACACTGGGATCTTGGCGAGAGTCTGGGGATTCTCGACTTTGAAAGAGGAACAAAGATCGCTGGGGCACGTTTTGTTCTTTACCGGGGAGCTGGCGCACGTCTGGAACGGGCATTGATTAACTTTATGCTCGACCTGCATACCGATCAGCACGGCTATACAGAAACCTTGCCACCATTTCTGGTCAATCGCACGACCATGACCGGGACCGGCCAGCTACCCAAGTTTGAAGAAGATCTTTTCCATACTGAGGATGTCGACCTGTTTCTTATTCCGACTGCCGAGGTCCCGGTAACCAATATCCATCGGGATGAAATTTTGGCCGAGTCTGATCTGCCGATCAGGTATACAGCATATACACCCTGCTTTCGCAAAGAAGCAGGCTCGCACGGACGCGATACCCGCGGTCTGATCCGCCAGCATCAATTCAACAAGGTTGAGTTGGTAAAATTTGTTCGTCCCGAAGATTCAGAGGCCGAGTTGCAAGCCTTGCTGGCCGATGCGGAAAAAGTTTTGCAGTTGTTGAATCTGCCCTACCGGGTGGTTGATCTGTGCACGGGGGATATAGGTTTTTCTGCAGCGCGAACCTTTGATATTGAGGTTTGGTTGCCAGGGCAGAACTGCTATCGTGAGATATCCTCCTGTTCCAATTTCTGCGATTTTCAAGCCCGGCGTGCGGCGATCCGGTTTCGCCGTGAAGGGGTCAAGAAGCCGGAGTTTGTTCATACTCTGAATGGTTCCGGATTGGCCGTTGGTCGAACTCTAGTGGCGATTCTTGAGAACTATCAACAGGCGGATGGCTCGGTTGTTGTTCCTGAGGTCCTGAGGCCATACATGGGCGGACTGGAAAGGATTGCAGGATGAGTTGTTTGTCCCGAAAGGCGAGCCTTTCTGCTTGCATTTTACGCCGATTTTGGTTACAGTCGGCGCGTTTTTCGGAAAAAGCAGTCTGGATGATTTAAGTTCGGAGGAGTGGCCGAGTGGTTGAAGGCGGCGGTCTTGAAAACCGTTGTACGAAAGTACCGTGGGTTCGAATCCTACCTCCTCCGCCATATCAAATTAGAAGAACTGCTCAGCAGGATTCGAAGCGGAGCGAGCGCTGACTTAATGTCAGAAGAGCCGACAGGAAGTCGGCGTCAGCGAGAGCAGGGGAGGTTACGCCGGAGTCGCCGTGATGGCGACGACAAAGTGACCGAATCCTACCTCCTCCGCCATATCAAATTAGAAGAACTGCTCAGCAGGATTCGAAGCGGAGCGAGTGCTGACTTAATGTCAGTGTTGTTCCCGTAAAAATTGAATAAGTGTTTGCGGAGAGGTGACCGAGAGGCCGATGGTGCTCGCCTGCTAAGCGAGTGTAGTGTATGCTACCGGGGGTTCGAATCCCCCCCTCTCCGCCATAACAATAATCGGATACTCCTTTTGGGGGGATTCGAAGCGGAGCGAGCGCTGACTTAATGTCAGAAAAGCCGACAGGAAGTCGGCGTCAGCGAGAGTAGGGGAGGTTACGCCGGAGTCGCCGTGATGGCGACGACAAAGTGACCGAATCCCCCCCTCTCCGCCATAACAATAATCGGATACTCCTTTTGGGGGATTCGAAGCGGAGCGAATGCTGACTTTTCACTCCGTTTAAATCGTGCAGGTTGTTGCGTATGTCAATCTGTATGTTTCGGGTTAAATCAGCGGTCAGGAAATGCAAAATGAGCAGACTGATTATCGGTTTTCTTTTGCTGTTTTTACTTCTGGCAGGTTGTAGCCAGCAGGAAACGCCCGCACCGGTGCCCGAAAAAAAGGCAACAAAATCAGAGTTGGAAGTTGTTGTTCCAGACAAGGTCAAGTCTGGCTGGTCCGCAGTAGAGATAACGGTCAGAGATCAAAAAGACGATTCTTCGGTAGTTTATACTGTTATGATTGGGAGCAGCTTTACCATCCCCGGGTCTTCTCTGAAGGTCAGCGTTAAGAGTTTTTTGCCCAATTTTATTATGTCGGGTGGCAAGATTACCTCGCGAGGCCGTGGTGCGGGGAACCCTGCTGTGCAGGTTGTGGTTACGGACAATGACAAACCATTGTATGACGGGTGGTTGTTTTCTCTGTATCCAAAGTCTCACGGTTTTGTCCATCCACGTTACAATCTCAGTTTAAGTGGTTTTGTTGCCGCACCGCAAACAAAGACAGCGACCGCAGAAAAGGGTTGACAAATGTTTGTGGGTGAGCGATAAAACGGGTCTTTCAATGCGCGCCGCTAGCTCAGCTGGATAGAGCGTCTGACTACGGATCAGAAGGTCGGGAGTTCGAATCTTCCGCGGCGCGCCACTTTAAATCAAGGACCTTGTGATTCTCTCGATTGAACAGGATCGGGTCTTTATGCAAGAGGCCCTGGTGGAGGCCGGTCGAGCTGAGGCTCTGGCCGAGGTTCCCATCGGGGCCGTTGTCGTTCATGACGGTAATATTATAGGCCGTGGGCACAATTTGCGTGAGACTGATCAAGACCCGACAGCTCATGCAGAGATGATCGCTATTCGACAGGCTGCTGGCAACCTGGGTTCCTGGCGGTTGTTGGATTGTACGCTCTATGTCACCCTTGAGCCCTGTGTTATGTGTATGGGCGGAATTATTCTCGCCCGAATACCACAGCTGGTGTACGGGTGTCGCGACCCGCGAGTCGGGGCAGTCGGTTCGATTTACAATCTAGCCGAAGACGAGCGTTTCAACCATCAGGTCGAAGTTCGTGAGGGGGTTCTGGGTGAAAGGTGCAGTGAGCAGCTCAGAGATTTTTTTCGTCGTCTGCGAGAAAAGAAGAAGAACGCAAAACTAAAGAGAGATTGACACTTTGGAGAGGTGTCCGAGTGGTCGAAGGTGACAGACTCGAAATCTGTTGAGGCGCAAGCCTCCGGGAGTTCGAATCTCCCCCTCTCCGCCACATCCAAAAGCCCGGCATTTTGCCGGGCTTTTGTTGTTTGTAGGACGTCAATTTTTTGCCGAAATAATCTCAAACAGATATTCTGGTTTGATCTGGATAGTTTTGAATTGGTTTGAGAGGTTTGAAAAAGAGGGTAGAATTCGAGTCAATAGTTCGTCGCTGGAAAACTTCTGTGATCGCAGGATGTTACAAGAAAATGCGGGCTGGAAGAAAATTTAGAAAAAACTTATAAAAATGGTGTCTAAATATTGACACATTACATATCTTATATTATGTTTATCTAACCAATTGAGGTTATCTCTTCTCGGGAGTTCTGTTTTGCAATTATCGACCTTGGCCGTCACAGCTGATGAGTCCCCACAAACAACAGTCGCAAGTAGAAAGTTGGCAGTGATGAAATCATTTTCGGGTATGATCGGCCGATCTCCACAGATGCGTGAATTGTTTGAATTGATTGCCTGCGTTGCTGAGGAGGGGGATAGCACGATACTGATTCAGGGTGAAAGTGGAACGGGGAAAGAATTGATCGCGCGAGCGATTCACAATAACAGTCCAAGAAAAAGTGGCCATTTTGTTCCGGTCAACTGTGCGGCTATTCCTGATGAGTTATTGGAAAGTGAGTTGTTCGGATATGTAAAAGGTGCCTTTACCGGCGCGCAACAGGCGAAAATAGGTCGGGTTCAGTACGCTGATGGTGGCACGTTGTTTCTGGATGAAATCGGTGATATGAAACCCAACTTGCAAGCCAAACTGTTGCGGGTTCTTCAAGAGCGCGAAGTTGAACAGGTTGGCGGCATCAGGGCGACCAAGGTTGATGTAAGAGTTGTTGCTGCAACACATCAGGATTTGGAAAAGCTGGTGGCTGAAGGGCGATTTCGTGAGGATCTGTATTACCGTTTGGCGGTTATTCCTCTGGATGCTCCAGCCTTACGTGATCGGCGTGAAGATATCCCCTTGCTGATTGATCGTTTTGTCCAGATTTACTGTCGGCGTAAAGGGGATCAGCCCCCACGTTTTGAAGAGGCCAGCCTGCGAAGCCTGATGGCTTATGACTGGCCGGGCAATGTTCGTGAACTTGAAAACCTGATCCAGCGGCTGGTTATATTGAACCGCGGAAAAACAATTGGCCTGTCTGCCCTTCCGGCAAAATATCGTTGTGAACCTTGCGAGCCTCCCAGTTCTTCAGTTGATAGTGGAGAGCCAGATTCATCATCGGTTGTTTTGGCCCCGACACCTCCTCCCGCAGAGTGGTCTGAAGATGGTTTGGATTTTAATATTCTCATTTCAGATTTTGAAGACCAGCTGATTATGCATGCTCTGCGTCGTAGTGGTGGAAATAAAAAGGAAGCGGCCAAGTTGCTGAACCTTAAACGAACCACTCTGATCGAAAAAATAAAAAAGAAACAATTGGACCTCTAAAAACAGAGCAGGGCTCTGCCTGCTGTTGTTTGGTATGTCGGCGGGTGTTTTTTATGCCGGGATAGCGATGTGCTGTTTGGCTTTTTCGCGGATTTCATCATCCGAAGCCGGGGTGACGAGGATATCCCGTGCTCCATATTTAACGGCTTTAAGTACGGCAGATCGGGTCCATTCTGGACCGGCTGCGATGACTGGTGGCAGCGGGTAACCGCTTGACTGGAGTTTAATCGCGACAGAAAAACCCTTCTCACCAACTTCTGCCATCAACAAGAAAATTCCCAGAACAGGATGACTGCTGAAGATAGCCCGAATATCGTCCTTAAAACCGATGATTTTGGTCTGATAATTATCACTGGTGAGGTTTTTGCTGATTGCTTCTGCATCTTCCTGATTGTCGGCAATAATCAATACAACCGGAGTTGCATCTGCGGGCGGTTGTGGTGCCTGACGTGATGAATTCGGTGATGTTGCGGCGGAACCTTGTGCCGTGGTTGAGGCCTCCTGGGCAGAAGGTGCCGACTGGCTTTTTTCCTGATAATCTTCAAGCCCGAGAATCTCAGCAGGAAATAACAGGTACAGCTTGTCCAGCGGGGTTCCTTGCAGGGCAATGGTGCAACTGGCGAGATAGTAGAGACCTTCCGGAAAGGGAGCGTCATCTGTGGGGATGATCTTGGTTGGTACAATTGTTTCAGCGGTTGTTTTAACAAATCTGAGTTGCTGAGGAAAACGATCCAAAAAGGTTTGAGTCAGGCCTCCGGAGATAATATTGACGACTTCACCGTAGGCGTCAGCAACTTCGCCATCAAAGGCTCCTTTTCCTATATGACCTTGAATTTCTTCTTCCGGGAGCATGATAAGAGTGCCCCCCATGAGGATTGCATCTTTGGTCTGGTTTAACAGATACATTTTCCCACTGGTGTCGCCACTGACTTCAACATGGGTGAGAATTGATTTGTCGAGACAATAGTTGTTGAAAAAATTGCTTTTGGAGACCATCTCCAGTTGCAGGTCACTGCAGGTGAAACTTTGCCCCAGCAGGGCACCAACCTCTTCAGCGACCTGTTCAATCGTCGCTTTCAGGACAATGTCGGCCACTTTTTTGGCATCGGCAAAGGGTGGGGCCGAGGTTGGCGGATTGTCCTCGGTTTTGTCGGTTTCAGCAGAGGACGAAGGGGGAGTCTCCTTCTGTTCTGTTTCTGATGTTTTTTCAGGTGTTTCCTCGGGCGATTCTTCGATTTCGGGTGCACTGAGATCAAGAAGTTCTGCCGGAGTGACAACTTCCAGGGTGCCGAGGTTTTCGCCTCCCATGTTCAATTCACAACTAAGTTGAAAATAGTGACCGGGGGGTAATGGTTGTTGTGAAGAAATATCGATGTTGCTGTCAACGAATTCATCAACTTCTGTGCGAACAAAGCGCAAACTCTTTGGATATTTGTCGAGAAAAATCTGGGTAAGGATTCCGGCAAGAATGTTGGCGACTTCGCCGTAGGCATCGGCAACCTCTCCGTCGAGAGTTTCGCTGCGGGCATTCTCTTCAATCTGGTCTTGTGGCAGCATGATCAATGTGCCGCCGAAGATGATGGATGTTTTGACCGGCAGGACCAGAAAGGCTTCCCCTTCATGGTCCCCGGTGACCTTCAGATGGGCCAGGGTTGATTTTGGACGGGAGGTTGTTGAAAAAAGGTTTTCTTTAGAGACCAGCTGACAAACGGGCTCACTGCAACTCAATTCCTGCCCGAGTAGTGCGCCCAGCTCATTTGGTAAGGCTTCTACAACCGCTTTAAAAACAACTTCTACAATTGCCTGGTGTTCCACAATAGTCCCCTGGTGTCAGTGAAATGACAGAGCTTCGCCATTGCTCTTCTATTTTGCTGGAACCATGCCACAATGGACGAAAAGGGGTCGTCTTTTCTTGTGTTTCTGTATGGACAGCTGCTAACTGAGTGAGTATTTGAGGTCGATATAAAAACGACCGGCTTCTAGATCAAAGGGAAGCAGAATCCGATTACTCCCAGAAGGAGCAGACACTTTATAGGAATTTCCGGATATAGTCGTCGGGATGGCCAGCATCAGGTCGATATTTTCGGAGGCAAAGGCCTCTTTGAGGCTACCTGCCAGCATATTGGCAATCTCTCCAAGAGCATCCTTGATATCATCATCAATGGTCTGCAGTTCCATACCCAGCATAGAACCACCAATGGCCAAACCGACCTGTTCCGGGCAGTGAATCCCGATGAGTGCGTTAAAATCACCAGAAAGGCCGATCATTGCTGATACATGGCAACCAAGATCCTCTTTCCCCTGGGCGAGTGGTTCCCCTGGTTTCAGATCAAGAAAGATCATGGTGGAGAAGATTTCTTCGGTGGCCTGTTTGATTTTTTGGGCAAATTCCACGAGTCAATCTCCAGGGGATTCAGGTCTCGGCCAAGAGGAGTTCGACACTGAACTCGGTACCATCGAGATCAAAAGGAACCAGGACACTGACTCCGCAATCAAGACAGTCAAGGCTGTAGGAGTCACCATAGACGGTTGAAGGCATAGACAACTTTATGTCACTACCACTCGGGTCGATAGCGGTTTTGACCGCTCCAGCGAGCATGTTGGCCAATTCTCCAATCGCATCACAGACATCATCATCGATTGTCTCAACGTCCATACCGAGAAATGCGGTTGTCACAGCTGTTGCGACCGAAGAGGGGAGGTGGATTGCCAGGTTTCCCTTGACAGTTCCTGCCAGACCGACCATTCCACTGATGCTGTCTGAAAACGCCGGATCGGTTCGTTTTCCGGCTTCTTTAGGGGTGACTTCGAGCATGATCATACTTGAGAAAATCTCACAAGTTGCATCTGCTATTTGTTCGGCGTGGTTCACGATAAACCTCGTAGTCAAAGAGTATTTTTATTTCAGTACCTGTCGTCGATATCCTTAAAGAAGGGGGCCAAGAGTGTCGTTGATCAGGTCGGGAGTAAAAGGTTTTTTGACCGCTCCTTTGGCCCCAAGTGCTTTGGCCTGATCAATAATATCTGCACCGGTTTCCGTTGAGATCATAACGACGGGGATATCCTTGATGGCATCATCTTCAGATTTGGCTTTAAGAAATTCAAGCCCGGTCATATTGGGCATATTGATATCGCTGAGAACAACATCAACTGAGTTCGCACCCAGAACATCAAGTGCTTCCTGGCCGTCACCGGCTTCAAGAATCTGATCAAAGTCGATTCCTGCTTGTCTCAAGGCTCGTGAAACGATTTTACGCATAGTGTTGGAATCATCGACGATCAAGACTGTTTTACCCATGATATTTCTCCTTTTAGACGTTTTAGTGGTTTTCAGATACGAGCCCCACTCCACTGGCAACCAGGAGCAGGGGAGAATTTTCAATCTGCAAGTTCCAGACTATGGCGTTGTCTTCATTCTCCGGCAGTGGCCCATCGCCATGTTCCGGCAGGCCCAATTGATAGGTTTTGTCATCGGGCAACAGATTGGTCATGAAAAGTCCTGCCAGGGTATTGAGGATTTCAGCAATGATGTCTTGTTGCTGGCTTTCTGTGGCTTCTTCGGTTTCAATGCCGAACATGTTGGCTGTCATTTCCTGTAACAGGATTTGCGGCATCGCCAAACGAATCTCACCCTGGACAGGATCATGAATTAAAATACTGACCCAGCTGGCTTCGTCCGGAATTTTCAGCTCGAGTTCTTCGGGCTGTTCGGTGACCTCGACAAAGGCCATATTTTCAAGTGTTTGCCGAACGGCATCAAGCATGGCTTTATAAAGTGCAGTATCCTGATGAGGCATGGTTTTTCTCCCTGAAGTTAAGTACAGGTCAGTCGTCAATAAAGTCTTCCAGCGCATCCATCAGCATTGGTGGTGCCACTGGTTTGTTGAGAACCTTCAGTGCTCCGAGTTCAAGCAGCTCCTGTTCTTTGGCCGGGTTTCCGGCGCTGGTGATGATAACGACGGGCATTTCACAGAGTTTGGGACTGGCTTTGATCCACTTCAAAAGTGTTTCACCATCCATAACCGGCATGTTCAGATCGGTCAGCAGCAAGTCTGTCGGCGCTGCCTTGGCCGCGGCAAGTGCATCTTTGCCATGTTCAGCTTCAACAATTTCGGCGTCACCCAGCCCGATAATATCGAGGCAGCGTTTGATAAACATGCGGGCTGTGGATGAATCATCTGCGATTACGATACGTTTCATCAGTTCGATTCCCCTGCTTCTGCGAAGGAGCGTTCAAGTTTATTAAAATCATCATTGACCGCCAGCATGACATTGGCCAGTGCGGCAGGTTGAAGATCCATGAATTGACAGTAGTTGTTATCCAATTTGTAGCGCATGCTGTCAGCTCCGGTACCGCAGCCACCCATCATGGCAATGTTGTCTCCCAGGTGAACGGCGTAAACCAACTCTTTGAATTCATCGCGTGCTTCACTCGGGGCATGGTGAAAGCGAATGACTTCGGTGATGGCTTCCGGGAGCTTCCACACCAGTGCCAATTCATGTACGGCTCTTGTGTGGTCGAACCCGATCAATTCTTCTTCGGCACTCAGATAGTCACTGATTTCTTCGTTTTCAATTTTTTCCAGCACGGCACTGGCAGTTCCATGCAGGTAGTCAGAAATCAGCGCCTTACCAATGTCATGAAGTAATCCTGCGGTAAATGCCAGATCCGGGCTGATGGTTGAGTTACTTTGAGTCACAACTTCGCGTGAGGCGATGGCGGTTCGCAGATCATGTCGCCAAAGATCGCCATGTTCCCCCTCGTAACCCTTAAGTTCTTTATTGAACAGTTGGGAGGCACAATCACCGATAGCGATACCAACGATCAGCCGTTCGCCTAAATAGGAAATCGCCCGGTCCAGTGAAGTGATCTCATTGATCAGTCCAAAGGCAGCGGAGTTGACAACTTTCAGAACTCGGGCTGTCAAAGTCGCATCCGTTTTGACGATACGAACTATTTCGATCAGATCGTGATCAGGGTCGGTTGTTGTCTGAAGTAACTGAGTGGCGCTGGCTGAGAGCATCGGCACCGACTCGATGACCTTGCGAATTTCATCCTGGTCAATTTTGGTCGTCATGGTGTGCCTCCTCAAAGCTTCCAGTTGGGACGGCCTGGTGAACTGAGAGTGATCTCACCAGTGTCCACAGAAACAGAAACGGTGCGGCTGAAGTTTCCGCCGAGGTCTTCGGCGACAGCCCCCATGCCGTACTTCCAGAGAACCTTTTTGATCGACAGGGCATTTCGCTTGCCAATCTGAAAGGTATCGTTTGTATCCATGACGTTGGCTCCGCCGCAAAGCTTCACCACCATTCCTTTTCCCTTTGGATTGCAGCCGAATTTGGCCATTTCAGACAGTAATGCCGGGATCCCGGTATCAGCAAAATAGCCTGGTTTTTCTACTGATTTTGCTTTGTTGATTGTTGATTCCGGCAAGGCGACGTGTACCATCCCTACAGTTCTGGTTTTGGGATCAAGCAACACGACTGAAACACAGGATCCGAGAGCGAAGGTTTTGACCTCCTCGCCGGGTCGGTTCGAGGCGCCGTAATCGCCAACTCCTAAGATGATCTGCCCCATTTGTTTATTTCTCCGCCAGCAGATTGAGTAACGTTTGAGCGATTTTGTCGAGAGGGACAAGTTTTTCGGCTCCTCCCTTTTCGAAGGCTACTTTCGGCATGCCAAAAACGACCGAACTTGCTTCATCCTGGGCGATACAGCGTGCGCCAGCTTTTTTCATTTCGAGCATTCCGTCCGAGCCGTCTCCTCCCATCCCTGTCAGCATGCCTCCAACGGCATTGGCACCAACATGCTCGGTAACTGAACGCATCATGACGTCAACCGAAGGGCAGTGCCCACTGACCTTGTCACTGCCTCCACATTTGACCTGGTAGAAACCACCTGACCGCACGACCTTCATTTGCATACCGCCGGGCGCAATCAGAATCAGACCGTTGCGTACTCGATCACCATCCTGCGCTTCTTTGACTTCCATGGCACAGAGGGTATTCAAGCGATCTGAGAACATTTTGGTGAAACCGCCAGGCATGTGCTGAACGATGACAACACCAGGTGTTGTTGCCGGGAATTGGGTAATGACTTTGCGAATCGCTTCAGTGCCGCCGGTTGATGCTCCAATGGCGATGACTTTATCGGTTGATTCTGCGAGGGCTTTGCTTCCCGCCAGGGGTTGTGGCCGGGTCTCGACACGTTTGCCTTTCCAATGGGCCACATTAGCTGTTGAGGCTATTTTTACTTTAACCTGAAGCTCGCCAATCATGGCGTTCAGGCCACTGGCGACGTTGCTGGTTGGCTTGGCAACAAAGTCGACGGCACCGGCATCCAGGGCGTCGATAGTGATCTGTTTGCCGCGTTGAGTCAGAGAACTGACCATCACCACCGGCATGGGGAATTGTGGCATTAATTTACGCAGAAACGCGACTCCGTCCATACGAGGCATTTCGACATCCAGCGTCAGGACATCGGGACGTAGCTGAACGATTTTGTCGCGGGCCTGGTAAGGATCAGATGCGGTTCCGACAACCTCGATTCCGGGGTCGAGATTGAGCCCTTGACTCAGAATATTTCTCACCAGAGCCGAATCATCGACGATCAATACACGGATTGGGCGAACCATCAGGCATCTCCTTTCTGGTATAACGCAGGCTGTAGATACCTGTAGAGGATTTGCGTCCGACCCAGAGTTTCAGAGTGACCGATAAAAAGGTACCCTCCAGGTTCTGTATGCTGGTGGAAGCGTGCTACCAGGGCATCGCGGGTCGGCTGATCAAAATAGATCATCACGTTGCGACAGAAGATGATCTGGAAGGGTTTTTTGAAGGGAAAGCTGGTATTCATCAAATTAAAACGGCGATAGGTTGCTTCGCGTTTGATTTCTTCGCGCACGGCGAGTTGGCCGTCTCCTGCGGGGGTAAAATACTTGTTGCGCAGATTGGCTGGAAGTTGATCAACACGATCTTGAGGATAGATTGCTGCCCGGGCTGTCGTCAGGGCACGATCAGAAATGTCGGTTGCGAGAATCCCTGCGTCCCAATTTTTATAATCAGTTCCCAGATATTCTTTCATCAACATGACCAGGGTATAGGGCTCCTCACCGGTTGAACTTCCGGCACACCAGACGCGCAGGTCACGGCGGTTTTGTTGCTTGAGACGTTCGACAACCGTTGGTAGTGCTGTTTCATAAAAATAATCAAAGTGATCTTTCTCACGGTTGAAATAGGTATGATTGGTTGAGATAAGATCGACCAGCTCACTTAATCCCTGTTCTGATTTGTCTCCGGTGAGAAAATCAATATATTGCTGAAATGTGGCAAAACCTCGAGTTCGCATCAGTTTTTGCAAGCGACCAACCAGCAATGAGCGTTTCTGCTCGGTCAGATTGATGCCAAAACGTTTGTGGATAAGGTCACGTAAGGCAGCAAACTCATTATCGCTGATTGTCATCATTCCGGTATTTATGCCTGGAGCCTGAATCATAACCCTTCCTGCTGTTTGCTCGGATCTAGCCAAGTTCATGATGATCGAGAGCCTGTTGAAGTTGAGTCCCAACTTTCTGGTGGGGACGGCTGTGAATCTGTTATGTTCCCGGTCATTTCTGTTTGGTTCTGCCTCTGGATCCCCCAATTTCCATAGCGATGGGTGTGGCCTTGTTGGGGCCGCCAAGTTAGCAAAAGAACAAACATCCCAAGGATCGCCAACGGCATCAGGGTCATCTTTATTCAAAGTGCCACTGTTAGAGAATGAGGCAGGTGCATGATTGCTTCCCTGCTAAGGGGGCGCCCTGCATGTGAGCCGACAATCCTTCATTCCTGCTCATCAGCAATTGTTCCCATAAGCTGCTGCATCTCTTCATCAAAGAGCAGTTTTTGAACGTCGAGCAAAATCTTGACCTCTTCACCAATCTTGCCCATCCCCTGAATATAACGACTGCCGGTGCTTTTTCCGGTCCGTGGCGGAGGTTCGACATTTTTTTCGGGGATATCAGCAACTTCACTGACTTCATCGACCACAAGGCCCACTTCTGTACCTTCAATATTGACGACAATAATACAGGTGCGATCGTCATAGGCCCGATCTTCAATGCTGAATCTGGCACGAACATCCATAACTGGAATCACCTTGCCACGCAGATTTATGACTCCCCGAATAAAGGGTGGCATATCAGGAACTTCGGTGATTTTTTGAATGCCTATTATTTCAATGACATAACGGATTTCAATGCCGTAGTCCTCGCCAGCCAAGTGAAATGTCAGGTATTTGTCCTTTTGAGTATCTTCATTTTCCTCTGTTCCAAGGACTGTTTCGACGGCTGCAGTGTTGTTTTCGCTCATTATTTCCTCCACAGTTTTTATACTTCAGGCGCTGATTCCTGTTCAGTTAATTTACCCTCTATCGACTCGCGCAAACTGCCGATATCGAGGATCAGGCTGACGCCTCCGTCTCCAAGAATGGTACAGCCCGACACCCCGGCGACATTTCCGATAAACTCAGAAAGACCTTTGATAACGGTCTGTTGCTGGCCGACAATTTCATCGACAAACAGACAAAAACGATCTTCCTGGTGTTCGAGAACGATCAGAATTCCATCCGCAAGTTCACGAGAGTCGGGTTCCTTCTCAAGAATTTCGTGTAAGCGGATAATTTGGAAAAAGTTTTCGCGGACCCGTGCCAGCTCGTCGCCATCAGGGGTCTGGGTGATCTGGTCGGCATTGGGGCGAAAGGCCTCAAGAATGGACAGGGTTGGCAGAATTGCGGTGGTGTCACCAACACGAACCATCATACCGTCGATGATCGCCAGGGTCAGCGGTATCCGCAGATCAATGCGAGAACCCTGGCCCGGTGTGCTGCTGACATTGATTTTACCCTTGATTTTTTCCAGATTTTTCTTAACCACATCCATGCCGACCCCCCGCCCGGAGATGTCTGTGATCTGCGCTGCGGTAGAAAAGCCCGGCATGAAGATCATGTTGTAAATTTCCTTGTCACTTAAATCTGATCCGTCTCCCTCTATCAGTCCTTTGCTAATGGCCTTTTCAAGAATCTTTTCACGATTCAGACCTCGACCATCGTCTTTGACTGTAACCCAGACTTCACCCTCTTCATGTCGTGCCGAAAGAGTGACGGTCCCTTTTTCATCTTTGCCGGCAGCAATTCTTTCGTCCGGGGGCTCGAGCCCATGGTCGAGACTGTTACGGAGCAAGTGCACCAACGGATCGGTGATCGTTTCAATGACGGTTTTGTCGATTTCGGTCTCTTCGCCACTGAGAACCAGATCGACCTTTTTGCCGGCTTTGGCAGAAATATCGTGGACGAGTCGAATCATGCGTCGGAACAGGCCTGCAACCGGGATCATGCGGATGGTCATGGCCATTTCCTGCAGTTCGCGAACAAGTTTCGACATATGCTGACCTGCTTTGGTGAAGTTTTCCAGCTCCAGGCCCTTCAGGTCAGGGTTGTTGATCAGCATATTTTCGGCGATAACCATCTCGCCAATCAGGTTGATCAGATTGTCCAGCTTGCCAAGGTCGACACGAATATCCTGCTTTTTGGCGACAGTCGCTGCCCGTGAGGCAGGAGATTTGGTCTGTTTTTTACCCGGAGATTTGACCGCCTGTTGTTTTCTAAGGGCTTTGTTGACCTGTTCGGGCGAAGCTTTACCCTGGTCAATAAGGATTTCTCCCACCGGTTTCTTTTGGGTTTCAACGGCGGCGGTAACATGTTCGGCCTCAACCCCTTCTTCGACCAGAATCTCGCCAATCATCGGTGGCAGTAACTTTTGCAGTTCTGCAAGGTGTTCTTCCAGATCCGGAACAGAACCATCACGCCCTTCGCTGATGTCGTTTACCGCGTTCTGCAAAAGGTCAAGCGCAGCGAGAAGAGAGTCTGCCGGATTGTCAGAGGCCAGAGGACTGCCTGACTTGGCCCGATCAAGGACTGTCTCCATCTGGTGGGCCAGTTTTTCCATCTCGGCAAAACCGAAAAAGCCGCAATTACCTTTAAAGCTATGGATGTTACGGAACAGGTCTGCCATGGGCTCGGGGTCATCAGATTTTTCTCCCCAGGCCAGCAAGCCCTGTTCGGCATTTTGCAGGAGCTCGACACCTTCAGTGACAAAGCTTTGCCGCATTTCATCATTGATTTCAATTTGTGGTAACTCGGCATTGTTGCCAACTTCGACAGTCTGATCGATGGCAGGAGCTTCTTCTTCGGCAGTATCCTCGCCTTTGGCGTGTTCGATGGCTTGATGAAGTTGTTCAGCCATAATGTCTGCGGCATTGACCATGTCGTCATCTGAGTAACTGCTTTCGACACTGTCGAGCGCTTCCTTGGCAAAATCACAGGCAGCGCACAGAAGATTGACATGGTCGGGGACCAGATCGATTTCTCCGTTACGGATAAGATCAAGCAGGTTTTCTGCGGCATGTGCCACACGGGTCATATGATCAAACTCGAGAAATCCGGCACTTCCCTTCATGGAATGAAAGAGCCGGAAAATTGCATTCATCGTTTCGGGGTCACTATCTTGCCCCAGTTCGATAATCTGCGGCTCCAGTTGCTCGATCATGTCCCGACTTTCGGTGACAAATTCCTGGATAATTTCTATTTGATCGTCGTCAATGTTCATGGTCATGGCTACCATCCCAAAAGTGTCTACAGACTCAAGGTTTGCTTTTACTTAATAATCAACGTTCATGAATTGAATGTTAAGTATAGCGAGGATCGACCTGCGATCAAGTAAAATTTAATAAAAATTAATAAGTCTCCAGCCCCATGCTTTTTGCTGGTTGGCTTGCTGGTGGTGATGGGGCAGAAACGATGTCTTGTGCACACAGTTATTTTCTGATCATAGGCGCGTAGCCTTCGATATCCTGTTTTTTGATATGGCTGATCAGCCAGTCTTTCAAGAAACTGAAGACGTCAGCAGCGGCCAGATGTTCTTCCCCTTTTATTTTGGTTGCAAATTGATTGATCTGGGCAACAAAGGACTGGTGGATGCGCTGATGCTCGCTGTATCCGGGATATCCGTGACTTCGCATCAATTCTTCTTCGAAACTAAAATGGGTATCCGTGTAGTTGACCAACTCATCGACAACGCGGGCGATTTCTGTCTTGTTATTTCCTTCGCGCATGGATGTGAACAGTTGATTGATCAGATCAACCAGGCGACGGTGTTGCTGGTCAATATCGGGAATTCCGGTATCCAGCTCTCCTGTCCAGCGGATCAGAGTCCCGTCACTGTTACTGCCAGCGAGGACAAAACGGTTTAGCATATTTGCCAATTGTCCGGATTGCCCGGCCAGTTCTTCGCTGGTTGCGGCACTTTCTTCTGCACTTGCAGTATTTTGTTGAATGACCTGGTCGATTTGAGCCAGCCCCTGGTTGACTTGTCCGATCCCCTGAGCCTGTTCACTACTGGCCGCAGCAATTTCACTGACCAGGTCAGAGACTTTTGTAATTCCAGAGACGACCTCTTCAAGTGCCTCCGCAGTCTTTTCAGCAACCATTGTTCCATTGGTGGCTTTTTCAACCGAACCTTCGATAAGTTCCGCTGTTTCTTCTGCCGCCTTGGCACTGCGGGCGGCCAAATTTCGTACTTCTTCAGCAACAACAGCAAAACCCTTCCCGTGTTGTCCGGCACGAGCCGCTTCGACGGCCGCATTCAAGGCCAATAAGTTTGTCTGGAATGCAATCTCGTCGATAACTTTGATAATTTTACTGATGTTTTGACCGGCTTCATTGATCTCGCCCATGGCGATGACCATTTCTTCCATCCTCTTGCTTCCCTCTTCTGCAGCTTTACGTGCTTCATCAGAGAGCATGTTGGCCTGATTGGCATTTTCGGCACTGACATTGGTCTGACTTGAAATCTCGTTCATCGAGGCACTGATCTCTTCAAGTGAGGCAGCAGATTCGGTTGCTCCTTGCGACAAGGTAGTGCTCGAGTCGGCAACTTGACAGGCTCCCGCATTGATTTGGGTCCCTGCGTCCTGAAGGGTATTCATTGTCCTGTTCAGATCGTCGCATAGTTTGTTCAGTGCGGTGCGGAGGAGGTCATGCTCATCACGTGGCTGAACGTTGAAGGTTAGATCTCCCTGCGCCAGCAGTTGCAGGGGGACGACAATTTCAGTTTCAAGACAATCGGCGAAGCTGTTCATCGCTTTTGCCATGCGACCGATTTCATCTTTGCTGTGCAACTTCAGCCGCTGACTGATACGGCCTTTTTCCATCGATTCCAGCATAGCTACTGCTTGTTTCAATGGTGCTGAAAGATGATTGGCGATGAGGACACCGATCAGCAAGGCAATAATTACTGTTAGAAGCAGCCCTGCAATGAGAATTGTCTGGGTCCCCTTGAGGTCGTCAAGCAATGCGAGTGTTGCAGGGTCGACAACGTCCCCTTCGAATTGTTTTTCTGCCTGTCCAAGAAGCTCGGCCAGAGCTTCGCCATTTTCACTGAAGGTGTTGCGTGCTTCGATCAGCTTGTTGGCAGAAGAAAAAACCTCTAACGCCTTTTTTTTGAAAGGGATATAGATACTGGATAAACCTGCAAAATCGGGATCATTTTCAATTTTTGCTATGGTTTGATCGAAAGCTATTTTTTCGTTCGGATCATTGGTAATGAGAATATCGTTGAAGGCCATGACCCCTTCCCAGACCAGATTTGTCAGCCTTGTTTTGCGGTCTTGTTCTAATCGTTGCAGCAAAGGTTTGACTGCGGCGTCTGCTTCTTCCATTTTTTTTGCGGGCAATCCCATTTGCCGGACAGGATCCGCCAGAGCCGCAATAACAAGATCGATCTGGTCGGTGATTTTGCGGCTGATTGTTTTATCGAGTGCCGAATCTGGAAAACGATTGCGCATGTCCATTAAGTCCGTAGTCGATTTGGCAATAAACTGCTCACGATCCATCTCTGGTGATGGATGAGACATGGCGTGGGATATTTCGTCAAAAGTGATCCGGGTTTCCATGATCAAATCGGCCGTAGCCCAGTAGCTTTCAACGAAAGTGACCGTGTCTTTAGAAACACCACCTGTCTTAACGATAACAACCAGACCGAAGCAGATGATCACGGCGATAACGAACAAAAAGCTGAGGATCAGTTTGGCTTTGATCGTTTTCAGCATAAGGCTCTCCTTTATGTTTGTTCCTTCAATAAATGATGTTCTCCTGTTTGTCGGTCAGTTGGTGTCCAGGTCGCTCAGGGCCTGTTTTTGATATAGGGAGCGAAGCCATCCCGGTCCTGCTCTTCAATATGATTGACCAACCAACCTTTCAGGAAGTTGTACAGATCAGCCGGGGCGACCCGTTCACCTGCTTTGAGCTTCTCTGCGGCAACACTGACCTTGTTGACAAAAAGTTCATGGATGGATTTGTGGTTTTCAAGGTCTGGATAGTTGTGCTGACGCATCAATTCTTCTTCATCGCGGAAGTGGGTGACGGTATAAGAGGTCAGCTCATCAACCACCTGAGCCAGAACCATTCTGTCACCACCATCTTTCATGCAACGAAAGAGTTGATTGATCAAAGCGACCAGCTTTTGGTGTTGTTCATCAACACGCGAAATCCCGGTACAAAGGCTGTCTTTCCAGCGGATGATGAAGTCACCACCGAATGATTGGCCTCCTGTGTCGACCGGAGTCATTGCGAGTTGTTCTGGTTGGGATTCATAGGCCTGCGGCGACTGCTGTTGTTGATTCAGTTTGAAGCGTGACAGCATTTCTTTCAGGTAGGATGCCTGGCTGGAGAGTTCTTCACTGGTGGCAGCACTTTCTTCGGCTGCTGCTGTATTTTGCTGAATCACCTGGTCGATCTGTTCAAGCCCTTGATTGATTTGCGAAATGCCCTGGGCTTGTTCATTACTCGCGGTTGCTATTCCATGAACCAGGTCTGAAACCTTGGTAACACTTTCGACAATTTCATTGAGTGCGGCAGCGGTCTGGTCGGCAATTTGTGCGCCATTGTTGGTTTTTTCGACAGAGCTTTCAATGAGGCCGGTTGTTTCTTCCGCGGCTTTGGCGCTGCGTGCGGCGAGATTACGCACCTCTTCAGCAACGACCGCAAACCCTTTGCCGTGCTGTCCGGCGCGTGCGGCTTCAACGGCAGCATTCAGAGCCAACAGATTGGTTTGAAAAGCAATTTCGTCAATGACTTTGATGATGCGACTGATGCTTTCTCCCGAAGCCTTGATATCATCCATGGCACGAACCATTGCTTCCATCTGTTGGTTGCCGTTCTGGGCTTGCTCTACAGCTCCGGTTGAAAGCGAATTGGCCTGACCTGCATTTTGAGCGCTATGTTTTGTTTGATCCGCCATCTGGCTGATTGATGCCCCGATTTGTTCAAGGGCCGCTGCAGATTTTGATGCTCCAAGTGACAGGGACTGTGCTGAGTCGCTGATTTGATGGCTGCCTGAATCAATCTGGTCGCCTGCAGTCAGGATCTGGGCCATCATTTGATTGAGATCAACCACCAGTTTTTTGATTGCCCCCCGTATCTGGTCCTGGTTGTCCTTAGGCTCGATAGCAAAAGTCAAATCGCCATTGCCAAGTCGTTTAAGGGCCTCGACAACCTGGTTTTGCAAATCATCAGCAAAGTCATCCATCGCATTGGCCATCTGGCCAATTTCATCACTACGGTTCATGTGCAGGCGGTTGTCGAGATGACCCAGTGACATTTCCATCGCCATGTTCTGGACACTGCGAATCGGTTTAATTGCCCGGGTTGCCGCAATCCAGGCGAAAATGCCAGCGAGCCCCAGCAGAATCAGAGTACTGATCAGGACCGCGAGGTTCATCTTGCTGAAGGAAGCCGCAATCAGGTCACTTGTTGCTGTCAGTTCACCTTTGGGTAGCGCAGTGCCGACGATCCATCTCAGGGGTTTGTAGTAGCTATAACTCAGGAGCATTTCCTGAGCCTGGCCATCTGCCGGATGGATCAGTTTGCGCTCTTCACTGCTGATTGCGTTCGCAGGGGCAGACAATGCTGTTTTGACTAATTGTGGGATGTATTCATTTCCGTTTGCATCTTTATAAAGCAGATCCAGCTTGTCGATATCATCGTCGAAAGGTGTGACAATGAAATCACCCGTGTTATCCGCTTCATTGTCGACGGCGATGACCCAGACAAAACCCTTGTTTCCGATTTTAATTTTGCGCAACTGATTCTGGAGTTGGTCGATCGCATCAAGTTCAGCATCCAGATCAGCAATTGAGGTCATTTCGTCGCTGAATGCACCGGGAGCAATAATCAGATCAAGAGGGGCGTAATAACGATAGAAAACAGATTTTTTGCGGCCGGTCGTGGCACTGACATAGGAAATATAACCCTCTTTATTGGCGATCATTTCGTCAATATGTTTTTTCCCCGCCAGATTTTTCCCTTCACTTTTGGGATGAATGGTCAAGGTTCCTTTGCTGTTCATGCCGAAGGCGTAGCCGGTCTGGCCAAACTTGGGGGCAAGCATTGTTTTGCGAATTTGCGACCAGGCCTGGTCGCGAGGTAACAGGTGTTCAATCTTGCTGACCTGATAATAGAGAGTATCGGCAGCAGAGCGCAGGTAGGTTTTGATCGCCTCTTCACGTTGACGATCAATGGCTGTTTTATTGGCGGAGACCAGACTTAATGCACCGGTAATAATATGATTGACATCAGCACTGGCCAGTCTGTTTGTTGCTTCAGAGGTGAGGTTCTGCGTCCGTCCCGAGTAAATTTTAGAAACGGTCAGGCTGACCAGCATTGGTAACAAAACGGCCACCAGCAAAACAATGAGCAGTTTGTAGCGGATCGACATTAGCCTTCCCCTTATAATTAATATTGCCACATTGGCAATTAACAATAACAGGACTCTTAAAATGTGCAAGTGCTGGCGGAACAGGTTTTTTTAAGGGAAGTCTCTTGCGGTAAAAAGCAAAAGGCGTATGTCTTTTGAGGGGTTTTTGCTATAGTCTGCGGCAATTATTTACAAAAACGTTAACGGTTGATTTAACCATTTTCATTCGTTGTTCAAGCGCGGCGATGAAAGTTGATCATGTCAGATTCACAGTCAGTATCTTTTCGTCCAGACTCAACAATCGAGCCGGTCGTTGTGGCGCGGAGCGAGCATGGTATTTCGCGTAAACAGATTGACGAAAGTGCTTTAAAGGTTCTTTACCGACTCAGTCGACATGGCTATCAGGCTTACCTGGTTGGCGGAAGTGTGCGCGACCTGCTTCTGGGGCGGACTCCCAAAGATTTCGATGTTGGTACTGACGCGACCCCGGAACAGGTCAAGGCGTTGTTTCGCAACTGTTTTCTGGTGGGGCGACGTTTTCGTCTTGCCCATATCCGTTTTCGTGGCAACCAGCTGGTTGAGGTTGCCACTTTTCGTCGCAATCCTGCAATTGAAGAATTGCCTGAGGATAATGACGAGCACTTTCACTTTGTCCAGAACGTTTTTGGCAGTCCGCGTGAAGATGCTTTCCGGCGTGATTTTACGATCAATGCCCTTTTCTATAACATCGCGGATTTTTCAGTCATCGATCATGTCGGCGGTTTGCAGGATCTCGCCGACCGTCGCTTGCGGATGATTGGTGATCCGCTGATACGTTTTGAAGAGGACCCGGTGCGGATGCTGCGGGCGTTGGAGTTTTCCGCGCGTCTTGATTTTGCGATTGATGCAGAAATTATTACCGCGATCGATCAACGCCGTCAGTTACTTTCTGGAGCCTCGAGTGCGCGCCTACGCGAAGAGATCATGGAGTTGTTTCGGCACCAGGTTGCAGGGCAGGTTTGTGAATTGGCTGAGCGTTATGGATTGCTCGATCAGCTTTTTCCTGACCTCAGCTTTACTCCCCAAACGTTTGAATTGCTTAAACTGCTGGATAAACGGACTGCCAGCGGCAAAAAAATCCGCGAAAGTCTGGTGCTGGCCGCGTTAGTTCTGCCCTCCTTTTTGCTTCAGTGTCCGCTTGATCGCGATCAGCATATTAATGATGCTCTTGCCGTCGCAGACAGGCTGTTGCGGCCTCATTGCCGAACCTACAGTATTGCTCAGGGGATTCGATGCGAAGCACGTGATCTGCTGGTTGGCTGTTTTCGGATGCTGCGTGGGCGTGGCTTGAAAGGTGAAACCCGTTTTCTGCGTCATCCCTTTACAGCACAGGTTGTTGAGTTCTTTACCCTCTGGTGCCAGATCGATCCCAGTCTGAATGATGTGCTTGCTCGTTGGCAGGAAGCACTTGAAACGGGAGCCGCTGCCCACACCGGTGAGCGTCGCAGCCCAAGGCGTCGGCGGCGTCGACCACGGCGCAAAGCAGCGATGCAGAAGGCGTGAGGCGTGAGGCGTGAGGCGTGAGGCGTGAGGCGTGAGGCGTGAGGCGTGAGGCGTGAGGCGTGAGGCGTGAGGCGATAGATATGTTCAAGGCAGATTCTGCTTATGATCTTTTGGTGATTCTGGGTGTCACCGCTGGCGGAAAAACAACGTTGGCGGTCGAGGCTGCACGTCATCTGAATGCCGAGATCATTTCTGCCGATTCACGCCAGGTTTATCGAGGGATGGATTTAGGAACGGGCAAGGATCTGGCCGAGTATGGTGATGTTCCCTACCATCTGATCGATATTGCTGACCCCGGCAGCGAATATAATGTCTTTAATTTTCAACGCGATTGTTTTGCGGCCATTGCCAAGATTCATCAACGGGGCAGACTGCCGATTATCTGTGGTGGTACCGGGATGTATCTCGATGCCGTGTTGCGTGGATATCGCTTGATTGAAGTTCCGGAGAACCCTGAACTCAGATCAGAATTGGCGCCCCTCTCCGAGGATCAACTGCGTGAAAAACTGATTCATCTCAAGCCGCAGCAACATAATCGTAGTGATCTGGATGAGCGTTTGCGACTGATTCGTGCCATTGAGATTGCGGTGGGCGAAGCGGCCACCACAGCCCAATCCCCTTTGCCGCAAATCAGCCCTTTGGTTTTTGGAGTGCGTTGGCCACGGGACATTTTGCGCCAGCGAATCTCACAACGTCTGCAGCAACGCCTCGAACAGGGGATGATCAATGAGGTTCAGGAACTGCACGATGCCGGAGTTCCCTGGCCCCAGCTTGAATTCTACGGTCTGGAATATCGTTTGATTGCGCAACACTTGCAGGGTCAGCTTAACGACAATGATATGGTCCAAAAACTGCGTAGCGCGATCGGTCAGTTTGCCAAACGTCAGGAAACCTTTTTTCGCCGGATGGAAAAAAGAGGGGTAAAAATTCACTGGCTGGAAGGGCAGGGCGATGTGTGGGGTGAGATGGTAGAAATTCTTAAAACGGTTTCTTTTGCTGTCCCTTTTGGGACCTGATCCGGGAGCCACCTGTTTAATGAGGGCCAGGAAACGCGAAAAATATTTACGCACCCGTGCAATTCTCACTCCCTGGCAATTCGAAGGCTGTCAGCGTTCTGATTTTAGTGCTGCGATCGTTATTCCTGCTCTTGCCGAATTTGAAAACCTGCCTCGTACCCTCGAATCTCTGATACAAAATTCTGTCAAATTGTTGGCCCGAACTCTGGTTGTTGTGGTTGTCAATCAGCGGGTCTCCTCTTCTGCTGCTGAAAAAGCTGACAACGCCAAAACACTTGACTGGTTGAGGAACAGGTCCGGTTCATACCTGAATGTTGTCTGGGTTGATGCCTGTCGCAGTGAGCGGGAACTGAATGACAATGAAGGGGTTGGCCTGGCGCGTAAAATAGGTTTTGATCTGGCTTTGACCCGCCTCGATTGGGATTGTGATCCTCTGTTGATTTCTCTTGATGCCGA
>JAJRWH010000072.1 GCA_024276935.1 Deltaproteobacteria bacterium | reverse complement strand
GAGGATCGTTTGCCTCTATGCCTTGATTCGGTTGCTGATCTGGCAGATGAAATTATTATTCTGGATAGTGGCAGTACCGATCAGACAGTCAAAATTGCCCGCCAGTATACTGATCAGGTGTTCGAGACTGACTGGCCGGGCTATGGGGTACAGAAACAGCGGGCGCTGGAAAAAGCCCGTGGAACCTGGGTGTTGGCAATTGATGCTGATGAGGTATTGACTCCCGCGTTGAAGCTGGAAATAGCTGAACTGCTGAAAAACGATCCCGTCGAAGTCGGGTTCAAGTTACCCTGGGCCGTTACCATTTTTGGCAAAACACTCAAGCATGGTCGCAGTGGTCGGGCACCATTACGGCTTTTTCGCCGTGAAGGGGCCCGCTTCAGTCCGGATGAGGTTCATGAGACGGTTTTATTACCTGCAGGACGCGTTTCGACCCTGAAGGGTAAATTGCTGCACTTTACCCATCGTGATTTTGGTCATACTCTGTATAAAAATGCCGATTATGCCTGGCTGGGGGCACAAAAACGCTATCGCTCGCGAAAAAAAGGGGGATTATTGGGGGCTAGTCTGCGTGGAATTCTGGTTTTTTTGCAGATTTATTTTGTGCGGGGTGGTTTTCTGGATGGACGCGTCGGGTTTTTAATGGCCGTTATGTACAGTCAGGTTTCGTTCAATAAATATGCAGGGCTCTGGACACTCTACCGGATGGAAAAACAGGCAGATAGGAAGGATTCTTCGTTGTGAAGCATTATCTGTTTTACGTTTCACAGCTGTATGCGCTGGCAATTCTACGCCCTTTGCAGGAAGAGATCAGGCGCAACGGAGACCATGTCGCCTGGTTTTTTGATTCTCCTGCTGCCGGAGTCGATTTTTTACGCGAGGATGAGATTCTCCTGCGAACTGTTACAGAGGTTAAAAACTACAATCCTTGTGCGGTTTTTGTCCCGGGTAATGTTGTCCCCGATTTTTTCCCGGGGATCAAAGTTCAGGTTTTTCATGGCCTGGCGACAGATGAGACGGGCAAAAAAGGACACTATAGAATACGGGGGTTCTTTGACCTTTACTGCACTCACGGGCCGGAAGGAACGGCAAAGTTTGAGCAGCTGGCGCAGCAGCATGGTTATTTTCAGGTCAAAGAGACGGGTTGGCCAAAACTTGATCCGTTGTTTCACGATCGACTGACAGGGAACCTTCCTTTTCGTCTTATAGAGGGCAGGCCGACAGTTCTCTTTGGCTCGACTTTCAGTCCGACGCTTTCTGCAGCTCGGCAGTTATTACCGACGATTGCCGAGCTTTCTGCAACAGGACGTTGGCATTGGCTGGTGACCCTGCATCCAAAGATGGACCCGGAAACGGTCGATGCCTATCGTGCTCTGGTTGGTCCCAACCTAGATTTCATTGACAGCCATCATGATTTGACCCCAGTATTGCAGGCAGCAGATGTGATGCTCTGTGATACGTCGTCGATCGCCATTGAGTTTCAGATGCTCGAAAAACCATTGGTGACCTATCGGACCAAGGTTCCCGGTCCGCATCTGATCGATGTTGTTTCAATGGTCGAGGTTGAGTCGGCCTTGGCCCACGCATTAACTCGCCCGGCATCGCTATTGGTGGAGACACGACGTTTTGTTGACCGCCTGCATCCCTGGCGGGATGGACATTCGAGCCAACGAGTTCTAGAGGCTGTTGACCATTTCGACGGAGACGCGCGGGGTCTGAAGCAAAAGCCACTAAATCTGCTGCGCAAATTCAAATTACGTCGCAGGTTGGGATACTATCGCCGCTAGTGTCCTGTGCGGTTAATACTGACTTCTAATTCTGGCCCCTTTGGCTGCGTTCTTCCTCCTTGGCGTAACCCGGGCTAGGCTTGTGTCGGTGCCTTGCCCGTAGTCAAAATGACTCAGAATTAAGTGCTACAGCTAATCAAACGGGACCTGGGCGGTCTCTTTCGCTCTCAGGGTTTTGCGATGCAGGCAGTTTTTTTGATCAAATCACCGTTACAGTATTTGAACGCTTTGGAGGCCTGCAGTTTTTTTTCGGTTCAGCCAGAAGAATCCCTGTTGCTGATCATTGCTGATCGTAAAAGCAGTCCACAGTTGCTGCGTCTTGCCCGGCACAATCATGTCTGGCAGGGAGTAAAGCTGCTTGCCGAAGTGCCGTTGTTGCCGATGCAAGACCCCCTGTATTCAGTCAGAAGAAGCCTGTTACGTAATTCAGCATTCTTCAGTTTGAAATTATCTCGAATAGCTTCCCGCCTGGGTAAGGTAGACTATCTGTTTATCGGCGATTTGGCCAATCCGTTGAGTCGTCATTTTGCTCATCAGCTTGATTGTAACACCACCATTGTGCTGGATGACGGGACTGCCACTCTGGTACGGGCCACCGAGCGGGCGGCGGGACGGTTGCACCGTCGTCTCAAACTGGTTAAACGTTTACGTTTGGGATTAAAAAGAAAGGTTCTTGGTCTGCACGATAAGGAGATCCCGGCGTTGACTTTCTTTACCCTTTACCAGAATTTGCAGGCAGGTCCGAATGATCTGGTAGCAATTAATGATTTTTCTTGTCTGCGCCAGGGGATGTTGTCGGTTGCACGCGAAAAAAAAATCTATTTCCTCGGTGGACCGCTGATCGAAGCCGGATTTTTGAGTGAGGCGGTCTACCTTGAATTGTTGCAGCAGGTCGCTGCATATTATCATCCTGAACGGGTTGTTTATGTCGCACACCGCCGGGAAGATCCGCAACGTCTTGAAAAGATATCCGGGCTGACAGGGTGGAGTACACAGGTGTTTGATTATCCAATTGAATATCAGCTTGCCCAGATCGGACCACTACCTGAACAGCTGACTTCCTTTTTTTCCTCTGCACTGGAAACTTGTCAGCAGATTTTTGGTGATTCATTGAGGGTTTGTGCGTTTCGAATACCACAGAAGATTCTGACTGCTATGCCGCCAGAAAAACAACAGGTCATACAACGGATCTACGCTCACATGGAGACTATGATGCCCGTCATTGATCTTGCAGAGCAGCAATCTTAAGAGCTTCAGGAAGTCGTTTTTTGACATCTTCCAGGCTGATCAGGTCCATCGCTGCCGGGTTTCTGACCCGTTGTCCCCAGCGAACGTCTGTGACATCTTTACCAAATTCTTTTCTGATGGCATCGGAATATCGGTTTACCGTCAACTGCGGGTGAGAGTAGGGCCCGCTGCGCTGAGGATTGGAGGTGGCGTAAAGGCCGATCACCGGGGTACCGACAGCATTGGCCATGTGGGCCGGACCTGTATCGGGGGAAATAACCAGGCGGGCACAGGCCAGAACTGCAAGCAGTTCCTTGAGGCTGGTCTTGCCGACCAGGTTGATGGGGTTGCTATGTGCTTTTTGACAGATGGCGGTGGCATATGCCCTCTCAGTGTCAGCCGGGCCACCAGTCAGAACTGTTTGCAGGTTGAACTTTTCTGCGGCATGGTCGATGATGCCGACGTAGGAATCGATGCTCCAGTTACGGTAGTTACGCGCTCTTACACTGGAACAGGGATTGACGACCAGGCAGCCCCGGTTTGGCGGGATAATCTCGGCTATTTTTTGTTGAGCCGCAGCAGGAATCGGCAGATCCCAACGGATTTCATCAATGTCGAGGCCCAGAGCTCGAGGGAATTCCAGAAAGCTGTCCAGCACATGCTGGGCGTCAACAGCGGCAATTCTGTGATTCACCAGCAGGTTGTGGAGAAGCTTCCCGCGTTTTTGGTCATAACCGAGCTTGATGGGTGCCCTGATACATAAACTGGCCAGAGCTGCACGCGGGGAAATCTGCATATTCAGTAAAAGATCAAACTGGCGTTGATTAAGGGTGGTACGCAAATCAAGCAGGGCTTTGTAACCGCGCTTTTTATCAAAGGGGATAAATTCGACTCCTGCGATATCCTGCACCAGAGCCAGCTCGGTCTGGCCGATAATCCAGGTAATTTTGCTTTGGGGCCAGTTTTTCTGTAAAACACGCAGGGTTGGTAATACGTGACTGACGTCGCCGATTGCTGATAAACGCAGCAGGCAGATACGTTCGGGGGGAGTGGGAAAAAGGGATGACATCCTCAATTTGTCCTCAAGTAATCAATTTCGGGTCGACTCAGCTTGTTTACGATAGCAGCTTGGTGCCAGAACTTACCGCCGACTTGTTTCAACCCCGGTCTTTTGTTGGGGTTGCCGAGGTCCATGGTCAGGAAATGGGGCGGGGTGAGGTGCGTTTCTTTACTCACGCCGACCAGAACCTGGTTCTGCGTCACTACCGTCGTGGTGGTTTTGTTCGTCATTTTCTCGCTGATCGCTATCTGGGTCTTCAGGCTTCGGCTTCACGTTCTTTTCGTGAATGGTTCCTGCTGGCCGATCTCTATCGGCAGGGTCTGCCGGTTCCTCGTCCGGTTGCTGCGGCATTTTATCCGGGCGGTATTTTTTATCGTGCAGATCTCATTACCTGTCAGCTTGAAAATGTTCAACCTCTCAGCACTTTGTTGCAGAGCCCTTTACCCGATTCGACCTGGCGGGCATTGGGAGGAACATTGCAGCAATTTCATGCGGCCCAGGTTTTTCATGCCGACCTGAATGCGCACAATATTCTGCTTGATCGCCACCAGCAGGCCTATCTGATCGATTTTGACCGAGGCTCTATTCGCAAAGGGCAGAACTGGAAACAGGAGAACCTGCGCCGCTTGCACCGCTCGTTACTGAAACTGAGCGCCAGTAGCCCGATCGCTGAGGATGTAGAGGCTGGCTGGCAACAATTGCTGACGGGTTACCGACAGACTGATTGATAAAGTGCCAGCATCTGTTCGACAGTCTGGGCCGTGTTGAAATCACGTTCAATACGTCTTCGGGCATTTTCGCCCATTTGCTGTCTGAGTTCAGGTTGTGTTTGCAGTTTCAAAATTGCAGCAGCAATAGCACGACCGTTTGCTGGTGGAACGATAAAACCACTTTTACCTTCCTCGATCAATTCAGGGCTGCCGCCTGCGTCAGCAACGATTGGCGGTGTGCCATAGGCCATTGCTTCGATGACGGAACGTGGCAGACCTTCACCACGGATCGATGGCATGACCAGAGTGTCGGCAGCAGCAGCAATAGCCGGAGCATCAGTGCGGTAACCGGCAAAATGAAAATGATCCCGGTAAGGACTGGCCTCAATCTGTTGTTTGAGCCCTTGATTATTTTCCATTGGACCGACCAGCAGAAAATGGATCGGTAACTCCGGTGGGAGATAATCTGCCGCTTCGATCAGATAACGAACCCCCTTGCGAGGTCGGTCACGACCGGTGAAAGCGACCACGAAAGCATCCTGAGGGATACCGAATTGGGTCAGGTCAACCGGTTGCTCCTGGTACCAGCTTAAACTGTGTCCCTTGTAAATAGTGACAGGCTTGTCCGCAGGCAAGACCAGACGGCCAAAGGGCATCTGCAAAAAATAATCACGAATCGCATTGGCCACGCAGGTGATTTTTTTCACTTTGGGGTTCAGATAAGTCAGCCATGAGGCTGGATCAAAGACACTCACGTTGGCGACAATCCCCCGATAGGCAATGAACGGAATCTTGAGCCCCAGACTGGCAAACAGGGCATTCTGCAAGGCCCGATTGTCAAAGGTGTGGACCAGATCATAGGGTTTGCTGCGCAACTGTCGGCGAATATGGCTTATCCCCTTGCGATCAAAACGACCTTTGAGGCAACTTTTGATCAGGGGCAGACCCGCCTCTTGCAGGCGGTTGAAATGACGACCTGCCGGGTTGCACATAACATCGATTTTGACCCCTTGCTTATGCAGCCCGATAAAGAGTTCAGACTCGGGGCGGTCGCAACAGTCAGTGATACAGAGAAGTTTAAGCGTCATTCAGTCTCCTGGAGGGCTTCCATTTCACGAGCGATTCCATTAGGCTGTTCCCTGAAACCGCAGGGCACTGTAGCCTTGTGATAAAAGCCTTGTCAAGCCACGCAGTTTTACTGGAGCAGGAACCGATGCAGCAACGAATCCAGAGTCATTTCAAAGGCCATATTGCGACCATTTCGACAATGTCTGAACAACTTCCAGGGCAAATCGAAACGATTGCGCTTTTGCTGAAAGCAACTCTTGAGGATGGTCATAAAATTCTGATTGCCGGTAACGGGGGCTCGGCAGCGGATGCCCAACACTTTGCGGCCGAACTTGTGGGGCGTTTTCTGAAAGAACGGCGGCCTTTGCCCGCCCTGGCCCTTACCACTGATACATCTATTCTGACCGCTGTAGGAAATGACTATGGCTACGAAATGGTTTTCAGTCGTCAGGTTGAGGCCTTGGCAAATCCCGGTGATCTGTTTATTGGTATTTCAACCAGCGGGAATTCGGAAAATGTCTGCCGAGCTCTCGATGCGGCGCGGGAACGAGGTTGCCAAACCCTGGCCCTGACTGGTGGCAAGAAGGGGAAAATGAGTCAACGGGCCGATCAGGTGCTGCAGGTTCCCGCAGAATATACCCCCTTTATTCAGGAGGGTCACTTGTTGTTGATCCATCTGCTCTGTGATCTGGTCGAACGGCAAATGTTTTCCGAGGAGTGATGATGTCCCCAGAGTTGCTTGAAAATAAACTGCAACAGCTTTCAGCCCCACGTTTACTGGTGGTTGGTGATCTGATGCTTGATGAATACCTGACCGGTTGCTCAGAACGGATTTCTCCTGAAGCGCCGGTTCCCGTGGTTGAGATTGATCGCGAGGAACTGCGCCTGGGAGGTGCGGGAAATGTTATGAACAATCTCTGTGCTCTGGGATGCGAGGTTGTCAGTGTCGGATTTGTCGGGGCCGATGAAGATGGCCGCATGCTTCAGCAGATGCTGACGCAGATTGGTGTTGATACTACCGGGTTGCTGCCATTGACCGGACGACGTACAACTCGAAAAACCCGCATACTTTCCAACCACCAGCAGATGTTGAGAATCGACCGGGAGCAGAGTGATGATTTGTCTTCACCTGACGGGAAACAGCTGCTTGAACAGGCCGCAATAAATATTGCAGGTTGCCAGGCAATTTTGCTGTCCGACTATCTAAAGGGTATCCTGACTCCTGAGGTTGTCCAGGGTCTGATTGCTTTGGGGAAACGCCAGGGAATTCCGGTCATTGTTGATCCCAAGGGTTGTGACTATACAAAGTATGCCGGAGCGACTCTGCTGACACCCAATCGCAAAGAGGCTGAACTGGCAAGTGGGCTGACCATTGCTGATGAATCGTCGCTGCTGGAGATTGGGCGTACCTTGCTGAAAAACTGCCGTTTGCAGAATCTGGTTCTGACTCGCAGTGAAGAAGGAATGACAATTTTTTCTGTCGGGACAGAAACACATCTGCCAACCGATGCCCGTGAAGTTTTTGATGTAACCGGCGCAGGCGACACTGTTCTGGCTCTGCTTGGTTATGCTCTTGCTGCCGGGATGGATATCAATAACGCGGCCTGTCTGGCCAATGTCGGGGCCGGGATTGTGGTTGCCAAGGTTGGAACTTCAACCGTCAGCCGCGACGAACTTTTACTTGAGTTGCGCCGTCGGACTCTCAGCGAGGGAGGCAAGATCATCAGTGCTCAGCAACTTGCGCCAATCCTGCAAAGTGAGAAGGGGAGAGGGCGTCAGGTTGTTTTTACCAATGGCTGCTTTGATCTGCTGCATGTCGGTCACGTCAAATATTTGCAGAAAGCCCGTGCTTTGGGTGATCTGCTGGTTCTGGGGCTTAACTCCGATTCTTCAATAAGGCGACTCAAGGGAGAAAAACGGCCACTGATTGGTCAGGAAGAACGTGCCCATATTCTTGCCGCGCTCGATTGTATTGATCATGTTGTGATCTTTGACGAGGATACCCCCTATGAGCTGATCGATCTGTTGCGCCCGGACATTCTGGTCAAAGGGGGAGATTATCAGGCCGCTGAGGTTGTCGGCAGAGAGATTGTCGAAAGTGACGGCGGACGGGTTGAGCTGATCAGTTTTGTTGATGGCAAGTCGACAACGAATATTATTGAGAAAATACTTTCTCAATATAGTGAGGAGTGACATGCCTTCTCACCCCTCACCCCTCACCCCTCACCGGAAAACTGCCCGAAGGGCCGTTTTCCTCGACCGTGACGGCACCATCAATGTTGAGAAAGATTATCTGTACCGGATCGAAGATTTTGAGTTTATCCCCGGTGTCCCACAGGCGTTAAAGAGATTGCAGGACGCCGGTTTTCTGCTAGTCGTTGTGACGAACCAGTCGGGAGTTGCGCGCGGCTATTATGCTTTGGAGGATGTTGAGCGTCTGCATCGTCACATGTGTGCAGAATTGCAGAAGTATGGTGTGATCCTCGATGGTATTTATATTTGTCCCCACCACCCGGACCAGGGTCAGCCCCCGTATAATGTCGACTGTGATTGCCGTAAAGGAAAACCGGGGATGCTGTTGCAGGCTGCCAGAGATCTGAACATAGATCTGGCTGCTTCATTTATGGTTGGTGATAAACTGACTGATCTGGAAGCAGGGCATGCTGCAGGCTGTCAGAGCCTTCTGGTACAGACAGGATATGGTGCAACCCCGATGTTACCTCCTTCGTTGACTGAGACGCGAATATTTGCAGCATTACCCTCCACAGCCGCTTATATTGTAAGAAAAGGAATATTTTTTTCTTCACAATGAAAAAACTTAATGATATCGTGCACAAACTCTCTGAAATCTGGGGAGGGGGATGGCGATAGCGGTTATTGCCTAACAGTAAACGCCCATGATGGGTCATTTTTTGGGAGGAGGAACAAATGAAAAGATCTATGCGTAAGTTGTTCTGCGTCTGCCTGTTGCTGATGATGCTTTGTGTTTCGGCACAGGCCGTTTTTGCTTTACAGAAAGTCAATATCAATACTGCTTCTGTCGCAGAGCTGGTTGTCTTGAAGGGGATTGGTGAAAAAACAGCACAAAGTATCATTGAATATCGAAAAACACATGGTGATTTCAAGGTGGCTACCGATCTGATTAATGTGAAAGGGATCGGGGAGAAAACCTTTTCCAGACTGGCGGATCAGATTACCGTTGGAATGGAGAAAACAAAAGAATAAAGACCGCGTAGCTGTTATCGTATCCCTTGAGGGAGGGGCTTGTCCCCTCCCTCAGCTTTTTGTCTGAACGTATGAGTTGGTTTCTATCCCTTTTCATACAGGTCGAGGAGTAGATATGGACGATAATGATTTTCGTAGGCTAGAACAGGTGTTGCAACGGCATTTTGGAACCCTGTCAGAAGACTTTCAGCATAAACTCGATCTGGTGGTCGAGGGCCATCAGGTTCTGGACGTCAAAATAGATCGTCTGGATGCGCGTATGGGTAGATTGGAAAACCGTATGGGTGGGCTGGAAAACCGCATGGACGGGTTGGAGGGTAAGGTTGATGGGATCGCCGCCGATCTTGCTGCCCATCGCCAGGATACAGAGGCCCATGGTGGATACCGGGTCTGTGAAGATTAGTTTCATTTCGTTCTTTTGGAGTGACAGGTGAAGGTTTTAGTGACCGGTGCTGCCGGCTTTATCGGTTATCACGTTGCTGATTACCTGTGTGAACGTGGTGACGAGGTTGTCGGTATCGATAATCTGAATGATTATTACGACCCGGCTCTCAAGCAAACTCGACTTGAGCAGCTCAAATCGCATGTAAATTTTAAATTTCAATTGCTTGATATTTCAGATCGTCAGGGGGTTGAATCTCTTTTTTTAAAGGGACAGTTTGAGCGTGTTGTCCATTTGGCCGCCCAGGCCGGGGTGCGTTATTCGCTTGAAAATCCTCACGCCTATATAGACAGCAACCTTGTTGGTTTTTGTAATATTCTCGAGGGTT
>JAJRWH010000071.1 GCA_024276935.1 Deltaproteobacteria bacterium | reverse complement strand
GGGAAATCGCGCGATTCTATTTTGTTTCCAACGCCGAGTATTCCAATTCTGATTCGAAAAAGAGCTCCCACTTGAGCCCTATCAATCTGCTGGCTGCTGTGAACCGCACAGATGCGCATTCCGATGAGTTCGGACACCCAATCCGATTTGAGATCGGACACCTTATCCGATTGAGATCGGACACTTTTCGGAGCGTAGCGACGCTGGGGTTTCATGTGTAAGTTAATTGGTCGATTTCAGTCAAGATTTCATTCAGTCAAATGGGCTTTCCGAGCGAAGCGAGGGTCGAAATGGCACACCCACTCCAGTGTCCTCAGCAGGGAGTTATCCATAGACTGAGGCCGTCCGAGAATGGGACTTGTCCTTCTCGCGTCGGAGGACGGCCTCCGGCTGTGGGTAACTGCCTCCCCGGAATCACCGGGGACATCGGCTCCGCTGTGAATCCGCAGGCTTCTGTTTTTTTGTTTCATTTTCATTTCTTATTTTGGTTTTTCTTTCGCATGGACTCTCCCTTCAGTTCCAGGGAGTAAGCGTTGTGGACCAACCGGTCCAGGATGGCGTCTGCAAGGGTGGCATCGGGGATCAATTCGTGCCATTGCCCAACAGGAACCTGACTGGTGATGAGCGTGGAAGAGGTGCCGCATCGATCGTCCAGAACTTCAAGAAACTGTCGATACTGCTGCAATTGAACTGAGGCGATTCCGAGATCGTCAACGATTAACAAGTCGAGCTTTTTGAGTTTCTTCAGCAGGCGACTCAAACTGCCGTCGGCCTGCGCCACATGGAGAGCCCGGAACAGTTTCGGAGCGTAATAGTAGAGAGCACGAAAGCCGTCACGACAGGCTTGATGCCCCAATGCACAGGCAATGAAAGTTTTGCCGACGCCGGTGGATCCGAGGATCAGACAGTTTCGATTCTGACCAATCCAGTCGGCAGTTCGAAGTTGGTCGATCTGAGCTCGTTTGAGCCCGCGCGAAGCTTGGTAGTCAATCTCCTCCAGACTGCACTTGATCTTGAACCCCGCATAGTTCAGGCGAGTCGCCAGGCTCCGGTTTTCCCGCCACAGCCACTGTCGTTCGACCAGTTGTGCCAGGCGTTCCTCGAAATCCAGTTGGGTGATATTCGGATCGCGTCTCTGTTCTGCCAAAGCTTCCAGCATGCCCTCTAAGCGCAGGGAATGAAGCTTGTCGATGGTTTGTGTATCGTTCATGAGTTTTGACTGAAGGATTGTTGATAGTAGTCGCTGCCCCGGAGGTTTTCATGGTCCGGTGCGCTGAGTGGAAGTTGAGATTGATTCTGAAGTTGATCGAGTTTGTTTTTCAGGATGTTTTTTACATTCTGATAAGAGTAGGCCTGGACTTGAAGAGCCCGTTGACAGGCCGCTTCCATCCGTTCATCTCCGACGTCTTTGGCCAACCGCATCAGTCCCAGGCAGGAACGGTAGCCCTGCTCGGGATGAGGACGGCTTTCGAGAATTTTACCGACAAGCAGACCGCAGCAGGGACCGACTTTACGCCCCCATCCAATCAACCGTCCCGGAGTCCAACTCAAGTGTTCACGGTGCGATTTAGGCCTGTGTTCAGAGATTGTGGTGGTTTTACCTGCTTGAAAACTCCGCAGGTGAAGGGCAATCCGTTTGCCTTTCAGGTGGATTTCCACCATGGACTGCGTCACCCGGACTTCAACCGGTTGACCGACGTGCTGATAGCTGACACTGTAGAAGTGTTTTTCGAACACGATGTGGTAGTCGATATTGACTTTGGCTCTGGACCAGCGAGCCAACTCATAGGCTTGTGCGGGCAAGGGCTTCAGAGCGGGTTTATCGAGGGTTTCGAAGAGTTCATCCCGTGAACCTTCTTTCTGTGTGAACGACTTGGCATTGATCTTTTCCAGAGACTTTTTGATTTCTGTATTCAGAGCCCCCAGGCTGAAAAAAGTATAATCCCGCAGTGCCGCCATGATCCTTCGCTCCGCGATTAGAACAGCCGTTTCGGCCATCGCTTTATCGCGTGGTTTGTAACCCCGTGCCGGAAGGATAACGGTCCCGTAATGCTCTGCCATTTCCTGATAGGTCGCTTGAATCTTCGGTTCGTAACGGCAGTAGCCGGCCACAGCGGTTTTGGGGTTGTCAGGAATGATTAAACGGGGAACTCCGCCGTAGAATTCCAGCGCATGAACGTGACCCGTGATCCAGGATTCAAGCTTCTCGTTGAGGAATGCTTCGGCGTAGATCCTGTGACTGGCTCCCATGGCGCTGACGAACAGAGAGGCCTCAATGCATTGCCCGGCTTGCGGGCAATGGATCCGGACTTTATCTCCCGCCCAATCGATGAACAGCTTCTCTCCGGGCTCATGAGTCTGACGCAGCACGGGATCGAGTTTGTTCGCCCATTGCCTGTAAAGCTCGAAGAACTGGCTGCGTCCGTAACCCTCGGGATAAGTTTTTCGATACTCTTCCCACAGAAGCTGCAAAGTGACGTGTTTACGTTTGAGTTCCTTGTGAATGCCGGACCAATCAGGCAACGGTCGTGAAGTGACGCTTTTCTTCGCAGGTTCGCTGGAAGTTGAATCCTCATGGAAGAGCTTCTCCCAGAGCACTTGCTCATCCACCGAATCGCAAAGCGGCCAATCCAGATCGGCGATCCGGGCACGGCGCAGGTAATCCGATACAGTACTGCGGGCGAGGCGGGTGGCTCGGGCGATCTTGCGCACCGAGAGTTTCAGTTCGTATTTGAGTCGTAGGACTTCTGTGATTTGACGCATGGATAGTAGTTTGCTTGGCATCGGGGAGGTTTAAACACCACCGATGACGGTTTATCCAGCGTCGCTTTAAGCTCCTTGAGTGTGACAATCCGGCACATTCCGGACACGAATCCGGAAACCGGCCCAAGGTGTCCGATCTCAAATCGGATTAGGTGTCCGATCTCAGCCGGATTGAGTGTCCGATCTCAGCCGGATTGAGTGTCCGACCTCAACCGGATTGAGTGTCCGACGTCGGCCGGATTTTGCACCCTTTAAGGGCCTCCACTTCCTTGGCGTTACTAACACCTGCCAAGGTTAGGGAAAACGGAATTCCCTGATCCCATGAGCCCGAATAGACCACCTTGTTCTTGATGCAGAAAACGTCGTCGAGTCGAGCCTTGCCGTTCTTGAAATCGTAATTAAAGCCGAACTTTGTTGGCTTGGCCCCACCGCCAAAGGCGGCCTCAAAGATCAAGTGCCGGCGGCTCATAAGCTTCATCGCCGCCTCGTCCAAATGAATGGAATCCAGAACTAATGTGACCATGGATTTTTCTGCGACATTCGCCGTAAAGG
>JAJRWH010000070.1 GCA_024276935.1 Deltaproteobacteria bacterium | reverse complement strand
TCCTATTTCTCTAAAGCGGGACTGTTCAGTTATATGACTCAGTTCCATCGTTTTCGACATACTTCGTGAACCGCCGTGTACGGAACCGTATGCACGGTGGTGTGGGAGGACGGCGGGGGTAACCCCGCCTCCTACCCGATGCCATTGATCAATGAATTGTGCCGTCGATTCTTGTTGCATTAGAAAATCTCACCACGTAGAATCCCTGACGTTACGAAAAAGAAACATCAGAATCGGGGAGCCGCATGCAGCAACGTCCGCGTCAGGAAATTTTTTCGACAATTGTCTCAGAAATGCCTGAAGGAGTGATCTTTCTTGATGATGAGGATGTGATTCGTTTTTGTAATCAGGCTGCCGAGAGGATTCGCGGTATCAGTGCTGATAAAATAGTTGGTCGGCTGGTCTATACGATTCATCCGGCCAAAGCTCATCCACGTATCCGGGAATTGCTCGCGAGTCTTAAGTCGGGAGTTGTGGCAACCAGTAATCGGGTGGTCAAGGTTCATCGGCGCTATTTTGAAAATACCTATTCAGCTGTTCGTGATACCGACGGTGATTATCTCGGAACCCTGCTGATCAGCCGGGATATTACCGAAAAGAAACGTCTGGCAGAAGAAAACCTGCAGCTTAAAAATCCCCCTGAGGAAGACCATCTTGTGGCCAGTAGTGAGCGGATGCGCCAACTGCTTGAGCTGGTTGATTCGGTCGCGGAGCTCGACTCGACGGTGCTGGTTACGGGAGAGAACGGAACCGGTAAGGAGCGGATTGTCGAACGCCTGCATCAGCGTAGCCTGCGTCGAGACCATCCTCTGGTGCGGGTCAATTGTGCCGCCTTACCGGAGAACCTGATCGAATCAGAACTTTTCGGCCACCTGCGAGGATCTTTTACCGGTGCCGTTGACGACCGGCAGGGACGATTTGTCGGTGCGGATGGTGGAACCCTTTTTCTTGATGAGATTGCTGAAATGCCGTTGGGCAGTCAGGCCAAGCTGCTGCGGGCCATTCAGGAAAAATTGGTCCAGCCGGTTGGTGGGCGGCGCGAAATTCGGGTCGATGTCAGAATTGTTGTAGCAACCAATCGTGATCTGGCCGCTGAAGTGGAGGCGGGACGATTCCGTCAGGATCTGTATTATCGGCTCAATGTGATCCATTTTGACGTGCCGCCCTTAAGGGAGCGGGCTGAAGATATCGTCCCGTTGACCGATATCTTTATCAAGCAGTTTTGTCGACAGATGCGACGCCCGTTGAAGCGTTTGTCCCCTGAGGCTCAGGTGTTGTTGCAGAGTCACCCTTTTCCCGGCAATGTCCGTCAACTCAAGCATGCGATTGAGCGAGCGGTTGCTCTGGGAAAGGGAGAACTCATCCTGCCCAACGATTTACCCGCTGATCTTCTCGGCCAGGTAAGTCCTGTTGCAACAGCGCCGTGTTGTGCTTATCGTCCCGGTGAAAGCCTGAAGCAAATGATGGGGCATTATGAACGCGAGATCCTTCAACAGGCACTTCGGCACTACCAGGGGCGTAAAAACCAGACAGCAACAGCGCTTGCCATTTCTCGCAAGAGTCTTTGGGAAAAGCTTCATCGCCATGCACTTGGTTCATCAGAATAGAGGTGAATGGTTGCTAACCATCTGAATATTAACAAGATTTATCATCATTTTACTTGCACTCTCCCCGCCAGATTGCCTAGTCTATAACTAGTCTTCCGTATGATTTGACCGGATCGATGTTTCCGGGTCATTCAGGTCGTTGTCAGGGTGTGGATGAGACTTCGGCCTGTACCAGGTGTCAGGGCCACAGAGCGCAGTCGGCCAGGCGAAAAAGCCTTGAATCTGGACCCGAAATCATTCACGGGAACATGCGTGTAGCCGTTCAACAGGACTTCAGTTACGGGTGGCAGGGATCATCGCCGCTGTTCAGTGCTGACCGCCTTGCCCAACCTCGGGGGAGTACGTCTACAGATGACTCAAACTGCTCTACCCAATCTTTGTCGCAAGACGACGGATCTGCTTTTTTCGCGTCCCCGCGTTCTGGTGCAGTTTTTAGATGCCTGTCTGCGTCTCGATTCACGCCAGCAGATTCTGAATATTCTGCAACAGGATTCAGCTTTGGCGGTCAGGGTGTTGCAGGCCGCTTCCTCTTCTTCCTGTGAACCTCTTTCTGCTGAATTACCCTTGTCTTCTGCGGTTGAACGTCTCTCTGGAGATGCGCTGGCGGCAATTGGATTGCGCGCTGCCGGACGTTATCTTGAGGAACGTCCCGGTTTGCCACAGAGCCGTTTTCGGCAATCCCTCTGGTTTTATTCGCGTGCTGCCGGGATTACGGCCCGTTGTCTGGCCGAGGCGGTTTCCTATCCGCGTATTGAAGAGGCCCAGTTGGCCGGTATGCTGCACAATATCGGGATGCAGTTGCTGTTCGCTCATGACAGTTCCAACTATCATGAAAAGGTTTATCATCCAACAAGCAGTCCCCAGATTTGCCGTTATGAAGAGAAGGCCTATGGGTGCGACCATTTGCAGTTGGCTGAAGAGTTGGTGGGGAACTGGCGTCTGGAGTCTTTTCTGGCGGATGCCTTGCGCTTTCTTCATCATCCCCAGGTCCAGGGCAGCAGCGGGCTGATTCGTCTGTTGCAACTGACCCACGCCGTCTGTTCATCTCCCGCACATCTCAGTCGTGAGGCCCTCGAATTGGCGAAACGGCATTTCGACCTGTCTCCGTCAGCTATGCAGGATATCTTCAACTGGGTTGAACGGCACTATCGGGGTTTTTCAGAATACTCCGGTGATACCGATCAGTTGCGTCATGAAGAACTTGAGGCCGCCAGGCAGTTGGAACAGTTGTCTTTTCTGCTGGCTGAAAGACAGGCCCACCTGGCCCGGATCGGAAATTGTGAAAATCTGGACCAGTTACTCAGCGAGGGCCGCAGCCTGTTATTGCAGAAACTTGCCGGTCGCGAATTGATATTTCTTCTTGCGGATGCCCAGAAAGGTCTGCTTTGCGGCATGGCGGTTCCGGGACAGTCGCAGTTGGTCAGTGATTTGCGGGTTCCGATTGACCCTGACTTCAGCCTGACGGCGCGTTGTCTGCTTGAAGATGGTGTGCATGATTCTGCCGCAGTTGAAAACAGCGATATCTCGGTGGTTGATCAGACCCTGTTGCGCCTGGTGGCGAGTCCCCGCTTTGCCTGCCTGCCACTGGTCTCTGGCTCACAGCTTGGTGTGGCAGTTGTCGGTCTGGATGATGCCCAGAATATCGAGGCTTTTGCTGCCAGTGAGACCCTGGTCTTTTGTCAGGCGATTGGGCGCAGATTGAAAAACAGTTCCTTTTCTGAAGAACTTCCCGGTTCAGCCGGTAAGGAAAAAACCGACCTGCGCAGGGTTGCGCATGAAATCAATAATCCTCTGGCGATTTTGGGGAACTACCTGCAGGTTTTGCGACAACAGCAGGGGAATACCGATGTGTTGGCGGCAATGGAGCGTGAGATTCAGCGTGCCAGTGAAATTGTTGGCTACTACAGCCGCCAGCAGGACCAGTCACCCCTTCCGGCCTCGCTGGTTGATGTCGGCGCACTCATCGAATCGGTATTGGCCAGCCTTAAACCGACCATTTTGCAACCCCGTCAAATTGAGGTTGTGACGGCCTGTGAACGGATGCAACCGATTTCGAGCAACTCGATTGTTTTGCGGCAGATTCTGATCAATCTGGTTAAAAATGCCGCTGAGGCCCTGCCGACAGGGGGACGTATTGAGCTGCACAGTCGTGAACTGATTGAGGGCGATGGCAAGCGGCAGGTCGAAATCGTTGTTGCCGATAATGGCCCGGGGATAGCATCCCATCTGCTGGATCACCTTTTCAGTCCGGTAACCAGTACCAAGGGGAGTGGCCATGCAGGTCTTGGCCTCAATATTGTCCACAATATGGCCAGCGATATCGGTGCCCGGGTCAGCTGCCAAAGCAGTGCCGAGCATGGTACCAGTTTTCGGATTGTTCTTTCACGTCAAGGGGGGGAGAAACAAACCTTTGCGATGAAGAGATGCTCTCATGAATAATGTGTTGCCCTCCAAGAAAAAGATACTTTCACAGGCGGACCCTGGCGTTGAAATTCTGGTGGTTGATGATGAACAGGCGATGCGCGAAAGTCTGGCCCTGCTGTTGAATGGAGCCGGGTTTGCAAGCAGGGCTGCCGCAGATGGTGATGAGGCCATCGCCCTGTGCCGAAAAACAGAATATCCGGTCATGCTGCTCGACCTTCAGATGCCCGGAGTCAGCGGGCATCAGGTTCTGGCCGAATTGCACCAGATGGAAATGGCGACCAAGGTGGTGGTTGTCAGTGGTGAAACCTCCTTTGAGGCGGTTCGGGATTCTTTGCAGCAAGGCGCCTATGATTTTGTCCGTAAGCCCTATCTGGCAGAAGAATTGTTGACGACTGTGCGCAACGCTCTTGCCAGTTATCAGCTGGAAAAAGAGCATCGTCAGGTTGAAACAGCCCTGCGAGAATCAGAAGAGCTGCATCGCTATATTGTCAATAATTCTCCAGACTTTGTGTATGTTCTTGACCATCGGGGAAACTTTACCTTTGTCAATGATACTGCCGAAGATCTGCTGGGTTACAGTCGTGCCGAATTGCTCGGGATGCACTATTCAGAACTGGTTTATGAAGAGGATTTGCCTCTGGCGCATTATGTGTTCAATGAAAGACGAACGGGTGCCAGATCATCTCGTAATGTGGAGTTGCGACTCAGATTGAAGGTAGAAGACAGCGAATCACGTGCGTTTGAAACCCATCTTCTGCCCATCGAATTAAGCTCTGTGGGAATGTACAATGTCGGGCACAATGTCAAGGACGGTGATTTTGTCGGAACCTATGGTTGTGCTCGTGACATGACCGAACACAAGCGGTCAGAAGAACTGATCAATTTTCAGGCCTACCATGATCAGTTGACCGCCCTGCCCAACCGGGCCCTGTTTGAAGACCGCCTGGGGCTGGCCATAGCCCATGCCCGCCGTTACGAGCAATCGTTGGCCGTCATGTTTATTGATCTGGATCGGTTCAAACTGATCAACGATACCCTTGGCCACAGTCTTGGTGATCGGGTTTTGCAGGTGGTGGCCGGACGTATTCAGGATTGTCTGCGAGCCGAAGATACGCTTTCACGTTTTGGTGGCGATGAATTTACCCTGTTGCTGCCCCAGCTTGACAGTGAGCGGGATGCCGCAATCGTTGCAGAAAAAACCCTCAAGCGGATCAGTGATCCCTACCTGATTGATGGTCACGAAATGTTTCTCAGTGCCAGCATCGGCATTGCCCTCTATCCAGGATCGGGAGAAACCCGTGAGGCTCTCCTGCGGGCAGCTGATGTTGCGATGTATCACGTCAAGGGCGAAGGGAAAAATGGCTTCAGTTTTTATCAGAAGAGTATGACCGCCGGTTGGGGTGAGCATCTTTCTCTCGAACGCGATCTGCGCAGAGCGATTGAAGTGGGTCAGTTTGAAGTTTTCTTTCAGCCCAAGGTTAATTCCCGTGACCAGCAGATTGTCGGGATGGAGGCGTTGATTCGCTGGCGGCATCCTAGCCGGGGACTGATTTATCCCAACCAGTTTATCCCCCTGGCAGAAGAATCAAAATTAATTGTTCCGATCGGTAACTGGGTTTTCTGGGCAACCTGTGCCGAGATCAAGCGTTGGCGAGAGCAGGGTTTGCCAGAGGTTCGGGTTGCGATCAACATTTCGGCGGTGCAGATTGAACAACCGGATTTTGTGCAGCGGATTCTTGATACTCTCACCGAATTCGGGATTGACGGAAGCCAGATTGAGGTTGAAGTCACAGAGCATGGAATCATGAAAAACCGTGAGGCCGCAGCACTTAAACTTGGTGAGTTGAGCCAGCACGGGATATCGATTGCGCTGGATGATTTTGGCACCGGCTATTCTTCCCTCAGTTATCTTCAGCAGTTTCCGGTCAATACCCTGAAGATTGACAAGTCGTTTGTGCAGAAGATTGAAGCGGAGGAGTCGGAAGCCTGCATCGTGGAGGCGATTATTTCCATGGGGCGGGGGATGCGGTTGCATATGATCGCCGAAGGGGTTGAAACCGAAGCTCAACTGAATTATTTGAAAAAGCTGGGTTGTAGTGAGGTTCAGGGACATCTGTTCAGTGCGGCGCAGTCGGCTTCGCAAACGGTGGAATTGCTACGGGGCGGGGTCATGACTCAGGTGCCAGCCTGCACCGTTGAAGAATTCAGCTTTCGCCGTTTTCACTAGTGAGTCGTGCGGTTAATTCTGTGACCACCGTTGCGTTATGGTAAATGGCAGGGGCATTTCGTGCCCCTGTTTCTTTCTGGGTACGACCCTCTCCATCCAACAAAAACTCACTGATTCAGGTATTAAATCAATCAGTTGTTTAAGGGTTTGTTGGCCCGTCTTTTATCACCTGGCGAGATTCTGATTGTTTTGCGGCTCAAGGGTCAGAACGATGCTGGTCAGTGTGCGACGCCGGGAAATATGATCATTTATTTCAAATTCGATTCGGTAGTTGCCAGCAGGGTCCTGCGGGTCAAAGCTGATGTCGAGTGCCGGGTCAAGCATGATAAATCCGGTTTCACGGGGAATAAACCGTTTGGCACGTGCATAGGCATCGCGGCGAAACAGTACCCTTCCGGCGCTGTTGGTAAAACGAAAACTGGCATCTAGATCAATCTGTTGGTGGCTGTCCCGGCTGTAGCCGGTAACGATGACTGCGGTATAGGCCGTTTCGCCGGGAGCAAAACGCTTTTGAACAGAGATCTGCTGCTGCCCCTGAGGATTGCTGGCATTCCAGCGTTCAATATAGCGCGGGTTTGCTGAAGAGATGGCGAACGCCTTGAGTGATCCCTCGGGCATGGCGTCAAGGGCAAAGATTTCTGGACAGATCACAGCCCAGGAAAAAAGGATGATAAATAAAAGAATTCGAACTGGCTGCATCGTCATCAATATTCTGATCTCACACGGATAAAAACAGGGGCGAACCATAATCCGAGCCGGTTTCGCGCATTTAAATTACTGAACGAAGACTCTCTTGTTTTGAGAGTATTTTACTCTGTTTCGGTTCTGCTGGTGAAATTATACTTTTTATCCAGTGGATCTGCTATGTTTCGAGAAGATTTTTTCGAAAGGAACCACAATGGCGATTGCAGGAAATCCCAAAAAACTGGCCCAGGATATTGCCGAAGGATATTTGAGCCTGTCGGCACCGGGGCTTAAAAAATATACCTCGGTCGATCTGAAGACGATCCTGACCAATCTGGGAATTGTCCAACGTGAAGTCCGGTCAACCCAGGTTCCTCAAGAAGATGCCCTGTTGATCAAGGCCAAGAATATGCGTCTGTCACGATTGCGGCAGGCCGAAATGGTCTTGCGGACCTACTGTAAAAAGATGCGGATCCCAATCTGAGTGATTCGGTCCTGTAAAGAGGCTGCCGGTAAGGTATGGCACAGATTTTCAGGGGGTGGCACGCCCCAGAAGCTCTGTCAGGTGGATAACCTTCTGGGCCATTCCGGCTTCGCGTATCCCCCAGTCCAATTGCAGTTGACAGCCCGGATTGGCTGTAACCAGCAGGTCAGCGTCGGTTGCTGCAATATTGGCCAACTTGCGATCCAGAACCTGCTGTGATGCGGCATCAAACTTCAGCCCCCAGGTTGCGGCGGAGCCACAGCACCAGCTGGCTTCTTTCATCTCTCGTAATTCGATTCCCGGAATGGCCCTGATCAGTTCTCGAGGCTGCCGACTGATACCCTGAGCGTGACAGAGGTGGCAGGGCTCATGGTAGGTGACAGCCTGTTCAATGGGCAGCAGTTCTTCGGTGCGAAGCCCTGTTTCACTCAAAAACTCACTGATATCTTTAATCTTGTTGCGAAACAGTTGCAGTTTGTGCGTGTCCTGCTGATCTTCCAGAAGTTCTTCATAATCTTTCAGAGCGCTGCCACAACCGGCACAATCGGTAACGATGGCATCCACATCCAGAGCGAGAAACAGCTCCAGATTGTGAATGGCCAGTTGGCGGGTGGTTTGTCGATCTCCTTCGCTCAGATGGGGGGCACCACAACACTTTTGTGCCGGGGGTGTCAAAACATCAAAGCCTTGATGACTGAGGATTCGGACTGTCTGCTGGGAAACTTCGGCATACATCAGTGACATCACACAACCAAGAAAGAACGCAACGCGCCCCCGTTTTTTGCCTCGGGCCGGAGTCAGCTCCGGGAGTTGCTGGCGGAGAGGTTGACCCAGTGGCGGAAGCATTGCCGTTGCCTTGTCGAGCCATTGCGGGCCAAGTTTCAGAATGCGACTATTGCGTAACAACCACTGAAGGCCCAGTTTCTGGTAGAGCCTGGCGGGGAGCATTGCCCTTTCGAGGTGTTTTGGATCAGTGAGCATTTTTTGCAGAATCATGTCACGACAGGCTGTTTGCCATTTTGGCTGAGGCTGTTGCTGATGGGCCTGGGTGCGACAGATCTCCATCAATTCTCCCGCCCGGACGCCCGAAGGACAGGCACTGGTGCAGGCACGGCAGTCCAGACAGAAGAACGCCTCTTCCCTGATGGCCGAGGTAAACTCAAACGTGCCTTCGGCAACCGCTCGCGCCAGAGCCACGCGACCACGTGGTGAGGAACGTTCACGACCGGTCAGGGCGAAAGTTGGACAGGTCGGCAGACAGAACCCGCAACGCATGCATTGCAAAAGGTCTGCATATTTCGGGGCATCCTTTTCGGGGCTGAAGTTGCCATGTTGCTCTTTAGGGTTCATCGTATTTTTACCCTGTACTCACCTTGTGGTTTTTCTGCGGTCAGGTCCGGTTTTTATTCGTCGACAAAATCTTGCCCGGATTAAGCATGCCTGTCGGGTCGAATGCCGATTTGATCCGCTTCATGACGGCAATGCCCCCGCTGCCAATCTGGCGGGCCAGATAATCCTTTTTGGCAAGACCGATGCCATGCTCACCCGAGACCGTGCCTCCCCAGGCCAGCACCTGTTCATAGAGTTGATCATAAAAAGCGTGAGCACGGTGCATTTCATCGGTGTTTCGTTCATCGCACAACACTGTCGGGTGCAGATTGCCGTCACCGGCATGGCCGAAGGTGCCGACTTGCAGCTGGTACTTTTGGGTCAATTGATCGATCAGAGTGAAAGTTTCGGCCAGCATCGAGCGCGGCACAGTCGCATCTTCAAGCAGGGTTGTTGGTGAAACCCGTGCCAGGGCCGACAATGCGGTCCGGCGGGCTTCTGCCAGTTTTGCTGCGGCAATTTCGTCTTTTGCCACCTGGACTTCGGTCGCTCTGGCCCGGGCCAGGATCTGTTCGATTGCGGCTGCTTCCTCAGCAACCAGTGCCGGATGGCCGTCAACCTCGATCAACAGCAGAGCTGCTATCTGGCGTGGCAGGCCAATTTTGCTGTAGTCTTCGACACAGTTGATCGTTGCCCTGTCCATGATCTCCATGGTTGAAGGAATAATTTTGGCAGCGATGATTTGACTAACGGCATCACCGGCGTTGCGAATGTCGGCAAAATAGGCGAGCAGCGTTCGTTTGGCTTGAGGGGGCGGAATCAGTTTAAGGGTGATTTCGGTGATGATGCCCAGGGTTCCTTCTGAGCCAACGAGGAGATCCTTGAAGGCATAGCCCGCGACATCCTTAACACTCTTTCCCCCGGTTGCCAGTTCGCTGCCATCAGCAAGAATGCACCTGAGTGCCATAACATAATCGCGGGTGACACCGTACTTGAGGCCTCGTAGTCCACCGGCATCTTCCATGACATTTCCGCCCAGAGTCGAAATCTTCTGTGAACCAGGGTCCGGAGGATAGAAAAGCCCTTTTGCTGCCACCGTGTTGAACAGATCAAGGGTGACAACACCTGCTTCAACGCTGGCGGTCAGGTTCTCTTCATCGATTTCGAGAATGCGTTTCATCCGGTTGAGGCAGATAACCATACCACCTTCTGCCGGGATGCTGCCGCCGGAAAGACCGGTACCGCTTCCCCGCGGGGTGACCGGCAGGTCATTGTCGCGGGCCAGCTGCAAGGCGTACTGCACCTCATCACTACAGGTCGGGTAGACAACAACGTCAGGAGATCCTGCAAGTTGAGGTGTTGCATCGTAGCCAAGGGTCAGCAGATCTTCTGGTTGGTGAAAAACATTTTGGGAGCCAAGTTTAGCTGTCAGCTGGTCAATCGCAGTCTTTGTAATCATGGTGGTGTTCCTTTGCGTGATCAGGCCCAGAATAGCTTTTGGATAATTGGTATGACCAGCAAAGGATAGGCGGTGTTATTTTTGCTGTCAAGCAAGAATTTATCACTTCCTGGAGAGTTGCCAACGGGGCGATCTCAAAATAGAACCCTTTTCTATCTTGACAGCTGGCGGGCTTCCAGCTATCTTTTGAAAAATTGGTAAGACCAATATTGAGGAGTTGATGGATATGCGAAAATGTTTTTATCAGGCGGCTGAAGCTTCAGGGGCGGTATTGGTTGAATGCAAAAATGTTGCTACGGCGGTTGAATATATTGCCCGTCATGCCGCAGGTGCTGTGCTTTTGCCTGCCTCACCCAGTTGCGAGCGGGTGAACCTGGCTGAGCAGTTGCGCCGGGCAGGCCTCGATCTGTTGCCGGTTGCCCGTGAACATGCCGCAGAGGCGGCTGCCGGGGTGACCAGTACCTGTTTCGCGATTGCCGACACGGGGACTCTGGTGCTGGAAAGCACCGCCGAAGATGTGCGGCTGGCGAGTACCTTGCCGACCCGGCATTTCATTCTGCTGGACCAGCGCAAGATTGTTGCCGATGGTCTGGCGGCAGTCGAACCCTTGCGTCAGATGCACCAGCAGAATCCCCGTAATTATATAGCCTATATCACCGGACCCAGCCGTACGGCCGATATCGAACGGGTCCTGACCATCGGTGTTCATGGACCCAAGGAGTTGTATATTCTCCTGCTGGGTGACTGGTCGAGTGATTTATTAGAGATGTAGAACTGGGCAAAAGGCGAACTTAACGGAGAGTCACAGAGAGGGAGAGGACGCAGAGAAACGCTCTTCGCCTCTGCGTTAAAGAGCCTTTGTTTCTTAAGATAAACCCTGCGGGAGTCAACGATGAAAGAACGTTCGAAAGCATATCAGGTGCGGATCGACAAGGCCCTGGCAACACCCCGCTTGCAACAGGCGTTGCATCAGTTTGGCGATGCCTATCTGCTGGCGCGGGAGAAGGCTTTTTCCGGGCTCGATTTTGAGGCACTGCGTCAGGAAATCGGCGAGATGAAAGATGATGTTCGCCGCCACCATGTCAGATACCTCAAGCAGTTTATCGACAATGCCGAGGCTGCCGGAGCAAAGGTTTATCTGGCAAAAACTGCTGAAGAGGCAAATCGTTATATTGCCGATCTGGCAGTTGAGAAAGGGATCAAACTTGCGGTGAAAAGTAAAAGTATGGCCAGCGAGGAAACCCATCTCAACAAGGCTCTTGAACAGGCCAATATCAAGCCTCTCGAGACCGATCTGGGCGAATGGATTTTGCAACTTTGCGGGCAGCGTCCCAGCCACATGGTGATGCCGGCGATCCATATGTTCAAAGAAGAGGTGGCTGATCTGTTCAGTCGTGAAACCGGACGGACAGAAGCGGCAGATATCCCGCACCTGGTCGAGGTCGCCAGGCAGCAGTTGCGTCAGGGCTATCTGGATGCTGATATGGGGATTTCGGGGGCCAATATGGCGATTGCTGAAACCGGCGGGATAGCTCTGGTGACCAATGAGGGCAATGCACGCCTGACTACCACCCTGCCGAAAACCCACGTGGCACTTGTTGGAATCGACAAGCTGGTGCCGACCCTCGAAGATGCCGCCAAGGTTATCCGTGTGTTGCCCAAAAATGCCACCGGTCAGGCGTTGACCAGTTATGTGACCTGGATTAGCGGAGCAGTCCCCAGTGGTGACGGAGAGAAGGAACTGCATATCGTTCTGCTCGATAATGGGCGTTCGCGCCTGGCGGAAGATGAGAAATGCTGTGAGACCAGTCGCTGTATCCGTTGCGGAGCCTGTGCCAATGTATGCCCGGTTTATCAGACGGTTGGTGGCCATGTTTTCGGCCATATTTATATCGGAGCTATCGGGATCATTCTGACTGCATTTTTTGATGGCATCGACAAGGCAGCTGAACTGGTCAAGGCCTGTATCGGTTGTCGATCCTGTGTCGCTATTTGTCCGGCAAACATTGATCTCGAAGAAATTATTCTGGCATTGCGCGAAACGGTTGCAGACCAGGAGGGGATTGGCAGTGGCAAGGCGCTGGTATTCAAGAAGGTGATGCGCAACCGCAAGTTGTTCCATAGTTTGATTCGTGCTGCGAGCAAGGTCCAGAAACCTCTGACTCGTGGAGAGCGAACAATTCGTCATCTTCCACTTTTTTTCACCTCATTGACTGAATGGCGGACCCTGCCGGCGATTGCCGATAAGCCGTTGCGGGATATCTGGCCGCAACAGCAACTCGTAAAGCCACAGCAGAAGGTGGTGTTGTTTGGTGGCTGTGCCAACGATTTTCTCTACCCTGAACTTGGCACCGATCTGGTTCAGGTGATGAATCATCTGAATGTCCAGGTGGATTACCCCCTCGAGCAGAACTGCTGCGGGATTCCGGCTCTCTATTCGGGAGATAAAGAGACGGCTGTTTTGCTGGCAAAGCAAAATATTGATGTGCTGTTGGCGGATGACCCCGTTGCGGTACTGACGACCTGTCCAACATGTACCATGGCGCTGAAACGTGATTTTGTCGAGCACTTCAAGGATGACCCCCTCTGGCGGGCCAGGGCCGAGAAACTGGCGTCACTGACCGTTGATGCTGCCGGGTATATTGTCAATCAACTTAAGGCTGCCAGCCATTTTGAGGATTTGTCGACGCCGCAAAAGATTACCTATCACGATTCCTGTCACCTCAAACGTGGTGCCGGGGGCTGGCGTGAACCGCGTCAGCTGATTGAAACGGTTGGTCATCAACTGATCGAGATGGATCATGCCGATCGTTGCTGCGGGTTTGGCGGCAGTTATTCCTTTACCGGTCATCCCGAAATAGCCCGGAAAATCCTTGATGACAAGTTGGTGGATATCGAAAAGACCGAAGCTGATTGGGTGGCGATGGATTGCCCCGGTTGCATGATGCAGATGCGCGGAGGACTGGAAAAGAAGGAGTCAAAGGTTCGGGTTGCCCATACCATCGAGTTGTTGGCCAGAGGGTTGCGCGAGGCAAAGCATAACGATTGAAAGAATTTAGCCGGAGAGGGTTTTTAACCGTTTTTTCTGCTCAAGCCGCATGACCCAGAAAATGAGCAGCAAAAAGCTGGAACCGATGACGGCAAACAGAAAGCCGTGACGGAAAGTATCCTGAAATGCGTAGCTTGTTGACTGAAGCTGCTGAACTTTACCGAGCAGCAATCGCGAGCGGAGTTCTGTTTCAGGGCCGGGGGCAATGCCCATGCGCTGGGCAATCCTCGGGAGTTCTTCAAGAAGATGCGGCAGGTTTTGTACCGGTGCGATACCGTCGTAATGCAGGGTGGCACTCTTTTCCAGGGTGTTTGTTGCGATGGCTGTTCCCAGGGAGCCACCGACAAAACGCAGATAGTGCATCAGGCTGACACCCTGAGCGGTACGGGGACCGAGATTGCGCAGGGCCAGAGCCGAAAGGGGGGCGAAAAAAGATCCCAGACTGATTCCGAGAGGAATGGTCAACAGGGCCGCCCGGGTTGCCGGGGTGTAATAGTTGAGTGATGGCAATAGCCAGTAACTGGTTGACAGGTAGAGCAGGGTGCTGATGGCCAGGATTTTTTCCGCGCCAAATCGGTCACTGAGGATTCCGGCCAGTGGTGAGAAAATAGCAATAAAAATGGCAAAAGCCAGCATGTGCAGGCCGGTTTCAAAAGTGCCGAGCTGCTTCAGGTTTTCGTAGTAAAGCGGCAGCAGATAAAAAATCTGATAGATCGATAATCCCAAAACAAAAAAGTAGAACCCCATCGACAGGGTGTAGATCTTGTCGCGAAAAATTGCCATGTCGATCAGGGGTGATTTCGAACGAATTTCGTTCATCAGGTAGAGGAGCAAAAAGATCGCACAGCCAAAGGCCATAACGCCGATGAGGGTTGACTGTCCCCAGCCGAGTTGCTGTCCTTTGGAAAGTAGAATCAGCAGGCTGACCGTAAAGCTGCCCAGCAGCAGATAACTGAGATAATTGAATTTATGCCCGGTTTTCTGGGGCGGGAAATAGGGCAGCAGCAGAGCTCCGGCCAGCAGGTTGAGCATTCCGGTGGGCAGGTTGATATAAAAGACCCAGCGCCAATCCAGATGGGCGGTGATCCAGCCGCCGACGGTTGGTCCCAGGGATGGAGCAAAACTGACCCCCATGGCATAAATCCCCATGGCCAGTCCCCGTTTTTCCGGGGCATAAATCAGAAACAGAATGGTTTGGGCCGAGGCCATGATGAAGGCCTCACCCAGTCCTTGTACAATCCGGGCGCCGATCATCTGCGGCAGGGTTGACGCCAGTCCGCAAAAAACACTGGCCAGAGTAAAAACGGTCAGTCCAATCAGAAACAGGCGCTTAAGGCCGATAACCGAACCCAGACTGTGGGTCAGCAGCAACCCGACTGCCGCAGCAGTCATATAGGCTGTGATCACCCACTGCACGCCATAGAGATCGGTTGCCAGCGGCCCCATCATTTTGGGTACCACGACGTCAACGACCGTGGTGTCAAGGATCGCCATGAAAGAGCCGATCATGACAATCAGGGTCAGGGTGGCCCGAAAACCGGTCGAAATTTGGCGATGAATTTCTGTTGCTGCGGGATCTGTCATTCTGTCTGCCGCCGGATTTCGACCTCTCCACCCAGCCCGACACGCAGCTGATCGAGAGGACCTTGAGTGATTTGGATGCGGACGGGAATTCGTTGTGAAACCTTGGTGAATTCACCTGCTGAAATATCCCGTGGTGCCAGCGCAAACGTTGCTGCAGAGGCAGGCAGAATCTGTTCGACTTTGCCTTTCCAGTGCTGGTCAGGGTAGGCGTCGATCCGGATATTGACTGCGGCACCGGGGCGGACCCCCGCCAGTTTGTTTTCTTCCAGCAAAGCAATAAGGTAGAGATCTTCAGGGTTCACCAGGGCATAGACGGCTTGTCCCGCAGCCAGATTGGCCCGCTCACCAACCAGACGTTTGGCAACTCTGCCACGGATCGGGCTGTAGAGTGAGGTTGCGGCCAGGTCCTGCCGGGCACTGTCGCGGGTTGCTTCAAGTTGCTGGATCTGACGATCACTGCTGGCCAGTTGCCGGTCAATTTCTGCGAGAATGGTTGCGTTGGTTCGGGTCAGCTGTTGTTTCAGTTGGGCGCTGGCAATGGCAGAATCCAGAGCTTGCCGTTGCTGTTCAAGAACCTGCATCTCGGCTTGCCGCCGTTGGCGTTCGGTTGTGATTTTTTCCAGTTTCTGGCGAGCGATAACCTGTTGCTGATAAAGCTTCTGCAAGCGTTGCTGGTCTCGGTCGAGTTGTTCGATGGTTGCCGTCAGGCTGGCAATCCGTGCTGTTTGGGCCTTTCTTTCATTTGTGAGACGTTCAATTTCACGTACTGCCAGCTGGTGCTGTAATTTGAACTGGTTGGCCAGACGTTTGCGTTTCAGTTGCAATGCCGCCCGATTTTCAGTCTGTGCTTCCAGACGGGCCTCAACTTCACGTAATTTAAGCCGGTAATGACGGTCATCAAGTTGGGCGAGAGGATCGCCGATTTCGACCGAATCGCCCTCTTGCTTCTTCAATGCCGCCAGCTGTCCCTTGACCCGGTCAAAGCCCAGGCTGGTCAAGCTGTCACTGGCGACAAAAACTGCGTTGGTCAGTGCGTAGTTCATCCGATGACGGACAAAGCGTGCCAGTCCGACCAGAAGCAGAATAATCAGAATCCCAAGAATAATAAGCGCAATAGTCTGACGGTTAAGACGTGGTTTGGTTTCGGTCATGATAGAACCTTGGTTGAGCAGGGGATCGGGCCTATGCCCTGATTCAGTAACTGGAGAATATGCTCAGCTACCGCCACAGGGTTGGCATGTTCCGGCTGATAACCGGGCAGAAATCCCTTAAGGGGCAGAAAATTGAAGTGGTGAACGGCCAGACCAATGATCGAACAGCCCAACTGGACCGGGTCCAGTGCCGGATTGAGTTGCTGGCAAAGGTTGGTCAGTTCAGAGGTCAGTTCAGAAAAGACAGTTTCGGCCACCAGTTGCAGACGTTGGGTGTCACCATCAAGAAGTTCGCGTTGCAGCAGACGGCTGAAGGTGCGATCCTCTGCCAGTTCGTGGCAAAGCAGGTGCATCAGATGATGGAGGCGCTCTCCTGCCTCTTGCTCCGAACGCAGAATCAGCAACATCTTCTCGGCCCGATTTGCAAAGGCCTGTTGCATGGCCGCCAGGTAGATTTCGTCCTTGTCCTGAAAATGATGGTAGAGGCTGGCAACATTCATCTGACAGGCCAGGGCCAGGTCGCGCATGCTGACTCCGGCGTACCCTGCGGCACTGAATTGCTGAATGGCAATTTGCAGCAATTGTTGCCGATTTTTGCGGGCAGGACGGCTCATGGTGTGCCTCCTTTGGGCGCCAGATCTTCTCCTAGAGCGATAGTCAGCCGGGCCTGTGCCTGGAGTTCATCAAAAAGTGCGGTTTGCAGATTGGTTTCGGCGCGGGTCAGCAACTTGCGTGCATCGAGCAGATCGCTGGTCGCAAGCAGGTTTTCCCGATACTGAAGCTCAGAAAGTTTCTGGTTTTCGCGCGCCTGCTGCAAGGCCGTTTTGGCTGTCTGGCGATTGGTTCTGGCCAGTTTGAGGTCGAGCAAAGCACTTTCAACCTCCAGGCGGATATCATTTTCCAGCTGGCGCAAGGCCGCACGTTGTTCGCCAATCTGATGTCTGGCAACAGCACTTCGCGCCCGGTTTGCGCCGCCAGCAAACAGGGTCCAGTCCAATTGCAGACCGATACTGGCATTGTCCGGGTTACGATAAGAGTTATCTGATGCGGCGAGATTGTTGCCGTCACGCTGATAGCTGCCAACCAGATTCAGCCGCGGATAATAGTTGCTTTGAGCGAGCTTTGTCCGGGTTTCTGCCGCCTTGATTGCCGCCCGGGCAGTGACGATTTCACTGCGCTGCGTCAAGGCTTTGCTGATGAGTGATTTGAGCTCTGATGTTGGGGGCTCGGCAAGTGTGACCGAGGCCAGCTGAAATTCAGTCTCAAGCGGCAGATCGAGCTGTAGTGCCAGTCGACTTGCGGTCAGGCGCTGTTGACTTAAAATCTGCTGGCGAGACTGTTTGGCTTCGGCCAGAGCAACTTCAGCCTTGAGCAGATCATTGGCCGGGATCATGCCCTGCTGAAAGAAGGCTTGTGCATCGTGCAGATGGTTCTGAAGTTGGGCCAACGTTTCATCGGCGACTTTGAGCATTTCTCCCTGCTTCATCAGTTCCAGGTAGGTGAGGGTTGTCTGGAGCTGTATGGCTCGCCGAGTCAACAGCAGATCGCTGCTGGCCATGTCGACACCTGTTTTTGCCAGTTGTTGACGGGCCTGCAGGGCGAAACCGCTGAATAAAGGTTGGATCAGGGTCAGCTGGTAGTGGGCGATGGTTTGATCATTCACCCTGACCTGGAGCCCGTTGAAATTTTCATAAGGGGCATCCTGGAGTCGCTGATAGCGACCCTGAAGCTGAACTTGCGGCAGCCGATCACCTTTTGCGGCTCGCAGCTGTTCCTTGCGACCTGCCAGCTGTTGCTGCATCTGGAGAATTCGGGGGTGATTCCGGGCCGCCCGATTCAGGGCTGTTGCCAGAGTCAAGGATGCAGCAGGGGCCGAATGACTCCAGCCAAGGGCCAGACAGATAATAAGTAAAAGGGTTCTACCTGGATATCGGGCCATCAATTACTCCTTTTTCAAACGAACGTTTGATAAAATAAAAGGGAAGATAATCTCTGTCAAGAGACTTTTTTGACTTATCGGTTCTGGCCGTTGCCGGGGGGCTGCGGGTCTGAACGGATCAGAGCCCGAAGCGTTGGAGAGTTTCTGCAGGTGCCTGGTCGAAATGAGAAAATTCCATGGTGAAAGACCCTCGTCCTTTGGTGGCACTGCGGAGTTCGGTCATGTAACCAAACATGCGGGTCAGGGGAATCATGGCGTGAATAATATCCTGGTCGGCGTGAGGAGTAATTCCTGCAACCTGGCCGTTCTTTTGTTGCAGGCTGCCCATGACGCGCCCGGTATGTTCGCGTGGGGTTGTCAATTCAATTTCCATGATCGGTTCAAGCAGGGTGGGGGCCCCCTTGCGGACAGCCTGAGAAATAGCGTGGTGCAGGGCCGCCTGAAGTCCGAGCAGGGTGGATGTCGCCGGATCATAAGGCAAGTCAAGGATTGCGATTCGCAGATCTGTCAGGGGGTACCCGGCGACAGGGCCAGACTGACAGGCTTGATCAATTTCACCGGACAGAGAATCAAATATCTCGGCAGGAAAATCTTCGCCCAGGTGTTGCGGGAGGTCAATCTCGATTCCGCTGCGGCGGGGCAGTGGGGTGAGTTGCAACCGGACCTCACCCTGATTGAGACGCCCTTCTATCTCACGGGAGAAAATTTCGTGATGCTCTGTTGTTTGCTGAAGTGTCTCGCGATACACCACCTGGGGACGACCGGTATTGACCTGCACGCCGAAATCGCTTTCAAGCCGCTGCACGATGACTTCAAGGTGCAACTCGCCCATCCCGGTCAGCAAGGTTTGACCGGTGTCGGGATCTTCGCGAACCTTGAAGGTCGGGTCTTCCCACTGCAGTTTTTCGAGGACCGGCCCAAGTTTTTCACGATCATCAACCCCCCGAGGTTCAACCGCGAGAGAAACCACGGGCTCGGGATATTCCAGCCCGGCCAGAATCAGAGGGTGCTTGTCGTGGCAAAGGGTATCGCCGGTCAGAACAGATTTAAGTCCGGTTGCCGCGACAATATCACCAGCCGTGGCAATGTCGATCCGTTCACGTTTGTGAGAATGCATACGAAACAGCCGGGCCAGTTTTTCAGGTTTTTCACGGTTGCTGACCAGCAGGTTGTCACCCGGTTTCAGACAGCCTGAATAGATTCGCAAAAAAGTCAGTTTACGTCCTTCGTCGGCGAGAACCTTGAAAGCCAGGACGCAGAGGGGGCCATCGGGATCACAGGGAATGGGCTCAGAATCGCCGGTCGCCGGGTTGATTCCCTGGGTCGGTAAGCTGTCGAGGGGTGATGGTAAAAAAGAATCGATCGCATCAAGCAGGGGCTGGATTCCCTTGTTGCGCAAGGCAGAACCGAGCAGTACCGGAAAAATCTTGCCCTGGATAGTCCCTGTTCTCAAAGCTGTTCGCAGACGATCCTCAGCGATTGTTCGGCCTTCCAGATAGTCGGTCATGATCTGGTCATCAAAATCAGCGGCCGCTTCGACAATCTGCTCACGGTACAGGTCGATTTCTGCGGTCAGCATTTGCCCGACCGGTTCTGCTTGTGGCTTGAGTCCCTGGTCCTGTTCAGAAAAAAGGATTTTCTGGCGACTGATCAGATCAATAATGCCGCCAAAATCTTCTTCCTGGCCGACGGGCAATTGCAAAAGAACCGGTTTGGCCGAGAGCTTTTCTGTCAGGTCGGCAAGAACCTGCCGGTAATCGGCCCCGATTCGATCCATCTTGTTGATCAGGCAGATTCGCGGTACCTGGTAACGGTTGGCCTGGCGCCAGACAGATTCACTCTGAGGTTGGACCCCTTCGACAGCACTGAAGATGGCAATGGCTCCATCGAGTGCCCGGAGTGAACGCTCGACCTCGATGGTAAAATCAATATGTCCGGGGGTGTCGATCAGGTTTATCTGGAGATCATTCCAGTGGCAGCTGGTGGCACTGGCGGTAATCGTGATTCCGCGCTGTTGCTCTTGTTCCATCCAGTCCATGGTTGAAGCGCCATCATGCACTTCACCCATCTTGTGGATTTCTCCGGTGTAGAAAAGAATTCGTTCCGAGACCGTTGTTTTTCCTGCATCAATATGTGAAATGATGCCGATGTTCCGAACCCGGTTGCGTGCGACAGTTGGCATGGGTCCCCCAGAAGCGATGTCGGGTGTTAGCCGGCGCGTAGTTGGAGCAAGGCGTTGGGATCCAGATCGTTGCGAGTGAAATACTCGCGTTCGATTTCTTCGATGGTAAAGCGATCAAGGCCACTGTTCAACAGAAAATCATCACGTAAGCCCTGATCTTTTTCAGAAACAATTTGTGGCAGCAGGTTGTGCAGGTAGACCGCTTCTTTCTTGATATGCATAACCACATCATCAAAGAGTTCACCGGGGATTTCCCGGTTAAGAACTTTTTTGTCTTTGAGCTCACGGCTGATTTGACCGAGCAGTTCGTCCTGTTCACTCCGGGTGTAGTAACGTGAATAGAAGTTGCGGATTCGCTCTTTGACGTGCCCAAGCACCAGTTGGTAGAGACGGCTTTCCTTGTTGAGCTGTTCCAGTTTGTCAATCAGGCCGGGGATACTTTGCTGGTCGGCAGCGATCTGTTCAAGACTTCGACGCAGCAGCTTGATCTTGCGTCGGCCAAATCTTCCCAGGTAGTCGTTGTCTTCAATCGATTTGAAGAAAAGTTTGTCGAACAGTCCCGGTTGCAAAGCTTCAAAGGCTTCCCGGCTTCCCAGCAGGCTGCGGGTGACTTCTTCAGTCAACCGGTAATCTTCCATAAAAGCCAGCCGGTTGATCTGCTGGGAGCTGCTGTCAAACCGGTCGAAGAAGGTAATGATGTAGGAAAAGTTCTCAAGCAGGGCCAGATCTGCCCCGTCACGAATTCTTTCGTCGCAGATTTTTCCGGTTTCGAGCAGCAGGTGCTCGAAAGTGTGATCGCGATTTTTGGCCGCCAGTTGTTTGGCTTCAAGTAAAACCACCATGTCCCGGTTGTCGATGCTGGTTTCAAAACGATTTTCCTGAAGCAGCAACCCCTGCAGAATCTGTCTGGTGGCCGAGATATAAGACTTTTCGTGAGGAACTTCCAGCTCTTTGGTTTTAAGGAGTTCATCCAGGGTAAGAAACAGGGCTGCCGGGATATCCTGTCGAACCGACAGGGTTTTAAGCCGGGTCAGTCTGGCGTTGGCTTCTTCATCGATCAACCCCTTCTGTCGACAGGCAATCAGCACCTTTTTGTACTCATCGACGATGCGGTAGTTGTCACGATGGTGGTACATAACATCGATGCGGATCCGCTCTTGCTGGTAACGATCAATGTCGAGCGACCTGGCCAGGGTATCCAGTTCGGCGTTAGCTTCGGGAGCCAGTTTGTGATTTTCGAAATAGAGTTCGCGAAATCGCTCCTGGTAACAACGATGCTTTTTGTGGATCAGGCGAAAAAGGTAGATCGATGCGCCAGCAGGGAGATGATCAAGCAATTCGGCGGCCAGGTGGGCATCATCAATTTCACTGATCTGGCGAGTCCGTTTAAAGGTTTTGCCCAGTCGTTGCAGGATATGACGCTGCTGTTCTTCGATGGCGGTGCGTTTAATGTCGTGGACAAAGAAAAAGGTATTGTAGACTGCGTGTCCGTCAAGAAAGAGCTGGTTGTAGCTGTGTGTGCCCCGGGTCTTGTTACTGAAGATCAAACGATCATTGTCGTCGTAACTGGTGCCGTACAGGATCAGCCGATTACGAATTTCTGTTTTGGCCAGATCGGCCAGAGGTTGTTCGACCCCGAACATGTATTCACAAAAAGAACCGCCATTTCCCCGATGACTGACACCTTGGGGAGACAGAATGAATTCGTTTCCGGGGGCAAAAAAACGCAGGCTGTCGCCCTGTTGCTGGTAGAATTGTGGCCGTGAGTTATCGTTGCCCGCAGCAGTAGCAAAGAATTCGATACTCTCATCAATATGTCCGTGCAGGCGTAGTTCGGTTTTCATTTTCTCGGTCTTTATGGTTTGTCGCCGGGCGATCCGATGTCAATCTGAAGCCCGTCGTAGGCCAGAGCAATTCCAGGCGGTAGCTCCAGTTCGTGACGCTGGTGCTCGATTTCATGGCTGAGATGTGTCAGCCAGGTTTTTCGTGCGCCGATTTTCTGTGCCATGGCAACGGCCTGGACGATGTTGAAATGGGTGCGGTGTGGTTTGATCCGCAGACCATCAATGACCAGGTATTTGATCCCTTCCAACAGTTTCAGAGATGTCTTCGGGATGTCGTTGCAGTCGGTCAGGTAGGCCAGAGGCCCGACCCGATAGCCAAAGACTTCCATTGAGCCGTGCAAAAGTGGGACCGGGATCAGCGAAAGGCCACAAAGGTCGAAGTGTTCGGCGATGGGACAGGTTTTCAGCAGCGGAATATAGCCTGATTCGTCTTCAGGATCAAAAATGTAGGCGAAGTTGTTACGGATCTTTTCCAGTGTGGAGGCGGAGCCATACAGCGGAATGGCGTGCCTGGCATGGATGGTAAAGGCTCGCAGATCATCAATACCGTGGAGATGGTCCGCATGGCAATGGGTATAGAGAACGGCGTCGATCCGGCGAATGTTCTCGCGCAGCATTTGCAACCGCAGATCGGTTGCGGTGTCGATCAGGATATTGGCCCCGCGGTAACTGAGCAGGGCACTACAGCGACTGCGTCTGTTGTGGGGATTATCCGAACGACAAACCGGACAGTCACAGCCAATGACCGGGATTCCGGTGCTGGTGCCAGAGCCAAGAATTGTCAGAGTCAGTCTGTCTGTGCCCATGGGTCACCGGTTTCAGAGAGAAAGAAGGAGGTAAATTTAACATCTGTCGCGGAAAAGGACAAGAATCAGGACTCTGCAAGCCGTGGCAGCAGGTGCTGGTTGTAGAGTTTGTCAGCCGCTTTGGCGAACTGATTGTCGCCCGCCAGTTCGGCATAGGTGAGCAGGGGGTCAACCAGATTCAGCCCTTCTGGTTGCCAACCGCTCCAGAGGTTCTGCCGACCAAATGGAGCCAAAAGACAGATCTGTCCCTCAGGATCAGGGGTCAGATGTAATTGCAGCATCAGTTTGAGTTGTTGTTGGGGGTCAATATAGAGAACCGCTGATTCAGGAACCGGAGTATTGACCAGAAGCGAGACGCCCAATTGCCCACCCAGCATGACGGTCGCGGCATCAGGGGTGCGCCGCAAAAGGTCAGGAAGCTGACGCAGAGAATACTCCGGGTTCAAAGAACAGCGTTGAATCAGCATGCGGGGCCGCAGGGTCTCCAGGTAGCCGAGTTGCCACCGTTGCAGCAACTCTTCTGCGGCAACCAGTTCGCGTCCGGCGTCATTACGAACAAGATTGCCGCGATTTTCCAGTTCTTTAAACAGGGTGCCAATTGCGCCCAGGGCAATCCCGGCATCATCGGCCAGAACCCTGTACGTGGCGTTGACGGCCGGCTTCGTGACAGGATTCGTGCTGTCGGTGTTTCTGGCGCCCGGCGGTGCGGGGCGCGTGATCGAGCTGCTGG
>JAJRWH010000069.1 GCA_024276935.1 Deltaproteobacteria bacterium | reverse complement strand
TAAGAGAAGCACATGCTTTTCGCTCGGCCTTTAATGGCCGGGGTCCTTGGTGGAACGCCGGAGCAAGCCATATGAATCTTGCTTGTCCGACGTCCTATTTCTCTAAAGCGGGACTGTTCAGTTATATGACTCAGTTCCATCCTTTTCGACATACTTCGTGAACCGCCGTGTACGGAACCGTACGCACGGTGGTGTGGGAGGACGGCGGGGGTAACCCCGCCTCCTACCCGATTTGCCGAAAATTAATTCGATCCTCTGCCGAAAACGGAGAGGAAATCCGTTATACTTAAAATAAACCAATGGAAAACTTCCACCGCAGGAGGTGACCATGGAACAACCACGCAAACGTAAGGATGACGGCTCGCTGGCGTTTCATCTTCAGGCGCTGCAAAAAGGAACGCGCAGGTTCGAAAATGTTTTTCAGTCAGTCACCCGGATGATTCTGGCTGACGAAATCGAAAAGGTGGTGGTCAATGGCCGCACAACCTACGATTTCAAGCTTTTTCGCCAGGGGAACAAGCACGCTATCGGGATGTATGATGAGCTGAACAGTTTTGTCAGTTTCGTCAAGGATGCCGCCGAGGGAGGCAGTTCCAAAGAGATGGCCTTTGTGCTGGTTGGTGAGCCGGGCAATGGCAAGACGTTCTTTGTCGAGTATCTTTGTGCCTGCTATCGGCACTATCTTCAGCAGGAAGGCAATCGCAAATACAGTTTTCGTTTCACCGGGCTGGAAAAACTTGGCAGCTACGGCAAGATTGACAAGGTTGAATCGCAGACCTATGAAGACCCGATGATTCTGGCGATGAACCTGGGAGAGACCCAGGAGCAAAGCCGTCAGATACTGGTTGATGAGTTTGGTTTCAAAACCAAAGACCTCGACAGCCTGTGGGAGAATTATCGTCCATTAGGTGCCTGCAGCAGTTATATCCTTAGCGATCTGCGCAGCTATTTTTCTGACAATCTTGGCAACATGCTCAAGGCGATTGAAGTTTTTCCGGTCCCCCTTTCTGAAAGTCTTGGTACGGTTACCGGCAAGTATGCCGCCAAGGATAAAATTACATCCAGTGCGGTAGACCTGCTGGGGGAAGAGTCGATCCAACGCCTGTTGCATATCAGTGATACCAACAATCCATATCGTTTTGATCTCCGGCGTGGAGCTCTGGCCCGGGTTGCCGGTGGTGGCATTCATTTTTCAGATGAAATCTACAAAAACAAAAAAGATCTGGTCCAGGTTTATCTTGGTGTGATCCAGAATCGTCTGATCGAGATCGACGGTTACAAGTGGCCAATCGATACCCTGATCATTGCCACCAGCAACAACTCCGAATTCAACCGTTTTCTTTCCGAAAAAGAAGAAGCACCAATCATTGACCGCTGCCGGGTTTGCTACGTTTCGCACAATACCAACTACCGCTTGCAGGCCCAGCTGACAGATTACGCTATTGGCAGCGATGCCAAAACAACCTTGAACCGTGAGTTGCTGCATCAGGACCCCAATCTCAATTATGCGGCTTCGGTTGCGTCGGTTTTGACCCGGTTGCCTCGTTCGGAAAAACTGACCCCGATTGAGACGATGAAGCTGGCTGCGGGCGAAGTTGCAGGTGAGAAGAGCATCAAAACCCTGGCCGAGGTGATCGACACTCTCAACCAGGAACCTGATATCACCAAGCGGTTTGGTCAAAAAGGCCTGGGACAGCGAAACCTGGGGCGGGCGATTCAGTTGATGGTTGAAAGCAGCGAGACCAATGAGGGGCAGTGCATGTTTGCCTTTGATATTTTCGGCACTCTTGAACGGGTCGTACTTGATTACGTGACCGATGCCAACGATAGGGCCAAGTATCAGGAGGATATCAAGCTGGCACGCAGCCTCTACCGTGAACGGGTGATGACCGAGATGTTCAACGCCTATATGGACGAGCCCAAAGCGATCCGCAAGGATGTGATGAACTACGTCAATATGATTATCGGGATCGACGCTGAAAACCTCGGCCCCGACAAGATGTGGAAATATCGTGATCCACAAACCGGCGAGTTACAGGCCCTGAAGGTTGACCAGCGTTTTGTCAAAAGTGTCGAAGAGCGGTTGGGGCTTAAGACCGACGAGCAGCGCGAGACCTTCCGCACTTCGGTACGCAAGATCTATGGTCAAAAGATCTCTGTGGACCCTGATTACGATTTTATGGACAACCTTGAACTGGTCAAGGCGGTCACCGATGTGCGACTTAAAAGTGATATTGCCGGAGCCGGTTCTCTGGTTGGTGCTCTGGCCAACCGGACCAACGAAGAAAACCAGAAGCTTTATGATCGCATGATCGAAACCATGCTTGGCCAACTCGGTTACTGCCGCACTTGTGCGCAGAAAACAATCGAGTATTTCTGTACTCAGGAGGATGAAGGCTGACCCGAACCCGGGAGATACTATGAATCGCAAGCAACTCTATCAGCGTCTCAAGGCTTCTGGCCTGACGAAGCGACAGCAGAAAATTATTGCTGCCGAGATGGATGATTGCGGCGATCATTCGGTCCCGGTCCCTCTGACCTCTCTGCCCCCCCTGGCCGACCTCTATGGTCCAGACGATCTTGACTGCCTGCAGGATCTGCGAGTCAATTCCACTACCTTCAATGTGCGAACCCTCGATCAGCTGCTCGAACGTGACCGTTTGCGTGAACGCGACGGTTTTCCGCGCAAGATTAGGATTGGCCGCATGGTTCGACCTGGCCGTAACACTGAAGGCAAGGTGGTGGTCGTTCCAACCACGGTCGAAGAAAAATTCATTCATGACAATCGCTTCAACCAGCAACAGCAGGGGGAAGGTAGTGGTGGTGGCAGTGGGCAGGGTGAAGAGGGTGAGGTGATTGGTGAGCAGCCGGTGCGCCCTGAAGGAGAAGGAGAAGGGACAGGCGCTGGAAAAGGTAAAGGGGCTGACCATGAGATGGAATCGAATGCCTACGACCTGGGGCGGATCCTGACCGAAAAGTTTCAGCTGCCAAATTTGAAAGAGAAGGGCAAGAAACGTTCACTGACCAGATATACCTATGATCTGACCGATAAAAATCGCGGTTTTGGTCAAATTCTCGATAAAAAAGCAACCTTGCGCCAGGTTTTACAGACCAATATCGGCCTGGAAAACCTGAGCCAGAGTGAACCGATCGACACCACCAAACTATTGATTGCTCCTCGCGACATGGTCTATCGGATTCTCTCGCGTGAAAAGGATTATGAATCCCAGGCGTTGGTTTTCTTTGTCCGCGACTATTCCGGTTCGATGGCAGGCAAAGCGACAGAACTGGTCGTAACCCAGCATGTGCTGATCTACAGCTGGTTGCTTTATCAGTATGCCGGTCAAGTTGAAACCAGATTTATCCTGCACGATACACAGGCCAAAGAGGTCGAAGATTTCCACACCTATTACAATTCACGAGTTGCTGGTGGCACTCAGGTGGCAGCAGCCTACCGCATGGTCAACGATCTGGTTCAGCAGGAAGCTCTCGACCGCGATTACAATATTTATATTTTTCATGGCACCGACGGTGATGACTGGGACCGTGAAGGACGTGAGACGATTCCGGAGCTGAAGCGGATGCTCAGCTATGCGTCAAGAATCGGGATTACTATCGCCGAGCATTCATACGGCAACGCAGGCAATACCGAAGTCCAGAGTTATCTGAAAAAATCGGGCCTGCTTGAACAGGCCCAGGATCTGTTGCGGCTCGACAACATGTCCGAGGATGAAGACGAAGATCGACTGATCGAGGGCATTCGAAAACTGATATCGGAATAAGGCAGGAAGCGTGAGGCGTGAAAAGATCAAAGGCATTAAGTAGAAAGGGATCAGGAGTGAGGAGCTTTTCGTCGAATTGAGGAAGTTGAGCGAAGGTGCCTGAGGCGTAGCAAAGCGACGTCGACAAGCCTGAGTGAAAGCGGATGCAGAGGCGCCGGCATCAGGAATAAGGTCATTATGGAACTGATTGATCAAAAAACCAAAGCAATCATGGAAGGCTGTAAGGAACGGGCTCGCTCGGCGGGTTTGCGCTTTGGCGATGAGACCCTTGAATACCTGGTGACCAACCGTGACATGCTTGAACTTGCGCCCAAGATGATGATCCCGACACTTTATGATTATTGGGTGCATGACGTCGAGGTTCTGCGTGAGAAGGGCAAATATGAGCTTTATCCCGGCAATCCTTATGAGACCGTAATCAATACCCGTCCGGCGATCTCCTTCTATAACGATAACAATCCCGATTGGCTGAACGTGATGATCTTCTATCACGTGCTGGCTCATATCGATTTTTTTCAGAACAATCTCTATTTTCGTCACACCTGGGACTATGATCTGACCGGGCAGGCGTTGGCCGACAAGCGTTTAATTGCCCGGCTGCGCAGTGAGCATGGTCGTTGGGTCGACTATGTGATCGAATTTGCACGGGGGATCGATAACCTGGTTGCTTTTCATGGAGAGTTGTCGCAGTTGCATCGGGGAGAAACGCGCTGCAGCGCCCGCCTCGATTTCTTTTTTGATATTTTTTTACAGCAGCAACGAATTGTATCGACCAGCGAATACATGCAGCAAATTGAAGCCTATAACCAGGCCTGCGAAGAGGCGGGCGACATGGGGGAGCAGAGTTTCTTTGCTGGTGTGGTCCGCAAGTATCCAGAGTTTGAAGCCGCTTTTGACCGCTATGAAAGTGAAAAAAGTACCCAAAGTCCAGATCTGCTGCAATTTCTGATCGATCATTCACCGCTGCTGAATCGTGAAGAAAACCACTGGATGAAATCGGTGTTGCAGATCGTGCGTACGACCTCCATCTATTTTCAGCCGCAGATCAGAACCAAGATCATGAATGAGGGCTGGGCCAGCTACTGGCATGAAACCCTTTTTTTGCAGGATGACCGTATCCGTGGTCATGAAATTCCCTTTGCCCGGGTCAACGCCGGTGTCACCGCAATGCCCCGCGTGGGGCTTAATCCCTACGCTTTGGGAATGCGCCTGTTCTACTTTATTGAAAAGGCAGCCGACCGTGGTTGCTACAGTTTTGCCTACCGGCGGTTGTGCAATATGGAACAGAAGCGGCATTTCGATCAAAAGACTGGCAAGGGACGTGAATTCATTTTTGATGTCCGCGAAAACTACAGCGATTTTACCTTTCTTAACAGTTTTGTTGATCAGGACTTTATCGATCACAATCAACTGTTTGTCGCGGGCAAACGGCTCGATGAAGAGCGGATGGTTTGGCAATATTACGTTAAAAGTCGCCATGCTGATGATTATCGGCAAATGCTGTTTGACAGTCTCTATCATCCACCGAAGATCGTTCTTGACCATGAAAAATCACGTGAAGGGGCGCTTTATCTCAATCACATCATCGAAGGTAAGCCGCTGGTGGCCGAATATATTGCCAATACCATGCTTGGCATTGAATTCTTATGGGGCGGCCCGGTTTGTCTGGAAACCAGTGAGGCCGTGGTTAAAGGAGAGAGTGACGAAAAGGGTCTGGCCGCAGAAATTACCTGGAAGCGGGTACGTTATCAGATGAAAGAGCGTAAACTTGAACGGACCTTTCTCTAACCAAAAACGGAAAAAAGGTTTTATGGACAATATCGATAACGCATTGAATCAGTTTGATCAACAACATGGTCGGCATGATCGTGGTGGCCCGATCAGTTTTGATGCCTATCTGCAACGGGTTGTCAGTGATCCTGAAAAGGGTATTCGCAATATTTTTCAGGTTTTTCATGACATGGTCGAATATCTGGTTGCACCCGGGGTCGATGAGTATGCCGGTGACCCGGAATCGATCAACTATATCGATCATGACACCAGTCGTCTTTTTGTTGAAGGTTCGGATTCTCCCTTTTTTGCCGATCGACTTTTTTCCAATCGACTGGTGCAGCTGGCTGAAAACTTTCGTCATGGTTCCTTGCAGAACAAGATCTATATCTTTATCGGCCCACATGGCTGCGGCAAAAGTACTTTTCTGGATAATCTGCTGGCTAAGCTTGAGCAGTATGCCAATTCAGAAGAGGGTTGTACCTATGAGGCTCTCTGGCGACTTGATCGTAAGGTTCTGGCCAGCTTCAGCGATCAGGAAAGTGGGCAGTTTCTCAATCGGCTGGCCGGCTTGCTCGACGAATATGAATTCAAACAGACCGATCTGATTGAGGCCCAGCAACGGATGCAGGGGGTTGACGACTACATTGAGATCCCCTGTCCCAGTCACGACAGCCCGCTGTTGATGATCCCCAAAGAGTATCGGCGCGAATTTATCGACAACCTGTTCAAAAACGATCAGGCCAAATGGAAACTGTTTACCGAAAAACAGTACGACTGGCTGTTCAGCGAAACTCCCTGCACCATTTGCAATTCCCTTTACCAGGCATTGCTGGAGCGGCTTAAATCACCTGCGCGAGTATTGCAGATGCTCTTTGCCCGGCCCTATCGTTTCAATCGACGTTTGGGTGAGGGAATCAGCGTTTATAATCCGGGTGATCGGATCATCAAGCAGAACGTCCTTGATAACAGCATGTTGCAGAACCGGATCAATTCTCTGCTGCGTGACAGCAACCGGGTGCGTTATCTCTTTTCCAATTTTGCCAAAACCAACAACGGCGTCTACGCCCTGATGGATATCAAGGGGCACAATGTTGAGCGTTTGCACGAACTGCATAATATCATCAGCGAAGGGGTGCATAAGGTTGAATATATTGAAGAAAATGTCGATTCGCTGTTTTTGGCGTTGATGAATCCGGAAGACCGGGCCCGGCTTGATGAGGTACCGTCACTGATCGATCGGGTCGAACTGATCACTATCCCCTATGTCCTTGATCTGCGGACCGAGGTTGAAATTTATCGCAACACCTTTGGCCGCCACATTGAAGAAAGCTTTCTGCCGCGGGTGCTGCATAATTTTGCCCGGATTATTATTTCGACCCGCCTGAGCAGAGATTCGGCAGCGATGAAAGAATGGATTGGTGATCCGGCAAAATACAGCTGCTATTGTGACTTCAATCTGCAATTACTGAAGATGGAGATCTATACCGGCAATATTCCCGAATGGCTGAATGAAGATGATCGCAAGGAGTTAACGGCCAAACGACGAAGGCGGATTATTGCTGAATCCGAAAATGAAGGAATTGAGGGATTCTCAGGTCGTGATTCGATCAAGATTTTTCGCGAGCTGTACAGCAATCTTGCCCGAGAGGGAACTCTGATCGATATGAAAAGCCTCTGCCGTTTCTTTGAAGGGCACCAGGAATGGCAAGAGATGATCCCGCAGGGGTTTCTTGATTCTTTGTGCAATATGTACAATTACACCATTTTGCAGGAGGTCAAGGAGGCGCTCTATTATTACAACGAAGAGCAGATCGAAAAAGAGATCAAGAATTATCTGTTTGCGATCAACTTTGAAGCCGGAAGCCGCATCATCTGTCCCTATACCGGGGATCAGCTGCTGGTTGGTGACGAGCTTTTTGACGCAATGGAAAGTCGTCTGGTAAGTCAGGATGCCGAAACCGAAAAACGTCTGCTCTTTCGCAAGGAAACGCAGCAGCAGTATGCGGCCCAGGCCTTGACTCAGGAGTTGATTCTTGCCGGACGCAAACTTGAAGAAACAGAGCTCTACAACAAGCTGCACGAACGCTATGTTCATTACCTGAAAGAAAAAGTTCTTGACCCCATTCTTAAAAATGAAAATTTTCGACGGGCAATCAAGGATTTTGAAGGAGAGAATTTTCGAACCTACGACAAAAAGGTGCGTGACGATGTCAATTTTCTGATTACCAATCTTTGTGAACGCTTCAATTACACCCGCCAGGGTGCCCGTGAGGTTGCCCTTTACCTGATCGACAACAAGATCGCCGAAAGCTTCTCAGCGTAAAAATTCTGGACCCGCTGAATATCTGGCCACCCTGTCTGTCCCCCCCCCTCTGATCCTCCGACGAAGACTTTTGAATTTACTTAGAAAAGGCCAGACGTTATGATCAGGGTTCCGGCGGGGGGCTCCTGCCATTTTTAATTTTTCTTTCAATTGAAATGAGCAGATGCGGATTCTTCTGGTAAATCCTCCAAATTCGGGCCGTAGCATCCCTGAAGAGCGTTACGGGATCAGTTCGCTTAAGCAGATTTTCCGTGGCGAACCGTTGGGACTTGAAACCCTGGCGGGCAATCTTGATTCACACAGCCTGCGTATTTTGGATCTCAAGATCGAACCTGATGGGTTGGTGTCTGAGCTTGAGCGATTCAGCCCTGATCTGGTTGCCTTCACCGCCATGACCTGTGAAGCCAATGCTGTTGTGCGCCTGGCTGCAACGGTAAAAGAATGCGCTCGGGCCAGGGTTGTTGTCGGCGGGGTTCATGCCTCCTGTGACCCTGAGTTTTTTAATCAGGCAAACTTTGACTGGATTGTGGTCGGTCTGGGGAAGCAAAGTTTACGCGAACTGGTCGATGCTCTTGAGGGCGAACAGTCCACAGAAAATATCCCGGGAGTTGCCCCGGTGCGCCCCGGCCAACCTCTGGTGTGGCAGCCGCGCAATTTCGACCGACGTGATCTGGTGGCCGACTGTTCACCACGTTACGATCTGGTTGAACAGTATCGCCCCCACTATCACCTGCAAACCCTGGGACTACAGATGGGCCTGGTGGCCAGTGCTGCCGGTTGTCCCTATGATTGTTCTTTTTGTTCCATTGCTCCGCTGACCCGGGGTCACTATATTTCTGCATCTGTCGATACAGTGGTCCGTGATATTCACTGTCTGGACCAGACTCCGGTGATCCGTCTGGTCGATGCCAATACCTTTGGCAGCCCGCAGCATGCACGATTACTGGCTGATGCTATTGCCAAAAGTGGGCTGCGCAAACAGTTTCTGGCCGATGTCCGTGCTGACACGGTCGTCAGGCATCCCGAGTTGATGCGCCTCTGGCAGGAAATTGGTTTGCGCGCGGTGATTATCGGTTTTGAAGAAATCGATGATGGTGCTCTTGGGGCCATGAACAAGGAGTGCAGCGCCACCCTGAACCGTGAGGCCATTGCGATCTTGCACGATCTGGGCTTGACGATTGTGGGCGACTTTATTGTCTCTCCCGATTATGATGAGGTCCAATTTGATCGCCTGGCCGATTTCGTCCGTCAGGAACAGATTGAACTGCCGATGTTTACGGTTATGACGCCCCTGCCCGGAACCCGGTTGTACCAGGAGTTGCAGTCCCGGATCTGTATTCATGATCTGGATTTCTACACCCTGACAAATTCCGTACTGCCGACATACCTTGATGAAGAACTGTTCTACCAACGTTACGCGGCATTGCTTCAAGATGGTCACCACAAGGCAAGAGTCTAGTTATGAGTGTCTATATCAATGACCTGGCGGTTTTTCTGCCGAATGAACCGGTCACCAATGATCAGATGGAGCAGATTCTGGGGATGGTCGATCAGCTGCCATCACGGACCCGGCGGATTATTTTGCGCAACAACAAGATTGCCAGGCGTCACTATGCAATTGACCCGAAAACCGGTCAGGCGACCCATAGCAACGCCCAGTTAACTGCTGCGGCAATT
>JAJRWH010000068.1 GCA_024276935.1 Deltaproteobacteria bacterium | reverse complement strand
CTCCTTTTCTTACGGCGAAAATAGAATTATCCACGAATTCTCGCTGAGATTGATGCGTGGAGACCGGGTGGCCATTCTCGGTCCAAACGGTTGCGGCAAATCAACTCTGCTCAAGTTGCTGCTCGGTGAGCTCCAGCCAACTTCTGGCCATTTACTCCAGGGAACCAACCTGCAAGTGGTCTATTTTGACCAGTTACGTGAACAACTCAACGAAGATGCAACGGTCAAAGAAAATATCTGCGGCGAACATGATACAGTCGAAATCGCTGGTCAGCAGAAGCATATTTACGGCTATCTGCGTGATTTCCTCTTTACCCCTGATCGGGCGCGGACTCCGGTGCGTATCCTCTCTGGTGGTGAGCGCAACCGTTTGCTGCTAGCCAAATTGTTCACCAAGCCGGCCAACCTGCTGGTCCTGGATGAACCAACCAATGACCTCGATATCGAAACCCTTGACTTGCTTGAGGAACTGCTGCTCGACTATCAAGGCACCTTGCTTCTGGTCAGTCACGACCGAAGCTTTGTCGATAACGTTGTTACCAGCTGTCTGGTTTTCGAAGGAAATGGAATGTTTACCGAACAGATTGGCGGGTACAGCGACTGGCTTGCGAGTCGTAAAAAAGAACAACCCACCGCCACGCCGAAAAAAGAGCGCCGCGAGAAAACGCGGACAGATCGTCCCAGACGTCTTGGATTCAAAGAGAAACGTGAACTGGAAGAACTACCACCGCTGATCGACCGGCTGGAGACAGAACAAGCAAATATCCACGCACAGCTGGCCGACCCAAAGATCTATCAATGCGGTGACAAACAGAAAATCTCACAATTGCAGAACCGTCTGCCACTGGTTGAAACCGAGTTAGAGCAGGCCTACGCCCGCTGGGAAGAGTTGGATGGATTGAATGACATTTAATTTGCCCCAAAACAGCAAGACACCAAACCTTATATTTTAACGGAGAGGTGGAGAGTAGGAGAGTCGCAGAGACAAGCCATAACCGCTTTTAGCGGGTAAAACAAAAACAGAGCTTATGGTTCTCTCTCCAACTCAGCGTTCTCTGCGTCTCTCCGTTAAAATAAGTTTTTGACCCTCTTGGTGTCCTTTGTGTCTTGGTGGCTGGCTAGATTTCCGGCAGGGCCTCACTCAGCAGTTCCAGAATATGCACCGCACGCTGCTTGCCCCCTGCATGGTTGATTGAATCCTGAAGCTGCATGATGCACCCTGGACAGTCCGTTGCGACCAGTTCAGCACCACTGGCAGAAATATGGCCTGCCTTCTTTGCACCGATCTTTTTGCTGTTATCATAATGGTAAACTGAGTAAGTTCCCCCCAGACCACAACAAGTCCCGGCATTTTCCATCTCTACGTACTCGACCTGAGGCAGGGATTTGAGGATATCTCGTGGCTCTTTTGTAATGCCCTGAGTCCGTAAATGGCAGGGATCGTGATAAGTCACGCGCACCGGATTCGTTACTGACGGCAATTCAGCCAGGTTTTCAGCCAGACCCTGTTCGAGGAGAAAAACAAAGATATCACGAGTTTTTATCCCCAGCTCGGCACAATCCCCCTTCATATCCCCATAAACCTTGACCAGCCCCGCGTTACATGAGGCACAGGCCGTCAGAATGTAATCAACCGGCTCACGGGTCAATGCGGTCAGGTTTTGTTCGGCAAGTGCTTCAACCGTCGCTGTAGCCCCGGCCGATACCGCAGGCAGTCCACAGCAAGCCTGATCTTTGGGGATGATGACTGTCACGCCAAGAAATTTCAATGCTTTCAGAAATGCCTCGCCGACCGCCGGGTACATATAATTGATCCCGCAACCGGTAAAAAAAGCGACGGTCGGTTTGCCTGGTTCTCCTTCGATCCGTTCAGGACAGCGCTCTCGAAAGGGCTGATCCGTAAAATACGGCAGGGTGCGTCCCGCCTCCAGGTAGGGTAAGGGAAAACGTAATCGCAGCCCACTGTTGTCTGGCAATTTTTTGAATATCAGGGCCGATAGCTTACCGCCGGTTTTGGCGAGACTGTTCATCAGGCGAGGCCGTCCCAGAATTGCGGCAACCCCCTTGCCGAAAGTTGAGAGGCCTTTTTCTTTAGCGATGCGTCGTCGTGCAGCGGCAACAATTTCGTCAGTGGGAACCTTGTTTGGGCAACCGGCACAGCAGCTGCCGCATAACAGACACTGGCTGAGGTCCTCCATTACCTTGGCTTCAAAATCAATTTCCCCCTCGAGAACCGCCTGGGAAAGAGCCACCTTCCCCCGTGCCACACGCCCCTCACGTCGCTCGGCCCCAAATACCGGGCAATGGGCGCGACAGGCACCACACTTGACACATTGCTCAATCTCGTCCCGGTAATCTTCTAAGTCTTTCAGCTTGGCCATAAAAATAACTTCTTTAAGTCAAAGGTGGCCTCACGCAGAGACGCAAAGCCGCAGAGAAAAGCAAGTTCAAAGTCTCACCCCCATGCTTCTTGTAAGAGCAAAAGCGAACGAGCGTGAGACAGGTTTTCTGGTTTATTGGTCTAAAAATATCTTGCCCGGATTCAGAATATTATTCGGGTCGAGCGCCTTCTTGATCGCCTTCATATAATCAGCGGCCTTTTCGGTAATTTCGAGCGGGATATAGGGAGCCTTGGCAATACCTACGCCGTGTTCGCCACTCATGGTCCCTCCTAGTTCAAGAGCCCCCTTAAACACTTCTTCTATGGCTTTTTCTGCTTTTTCTGCTTCCCCTGCCACCTTCTTGTCGATCATGACGTTCACGTGAATATTACCGTCACCGGCATGACCAAAATTAACGATTGAAATCCCGTATTTTTCACTGATTGCATCAACCTTGCGAATCATCTCCGGCACTTTGGAGCGTGGTACGCAAATGTCTTCATTGAATTTGTCAGGATTGACCTTACGTAAAGACGCAGATACCGAACGACGAATCTGCCACAGCGCTTCACTTTCCGCAGCAGTTCTGGCAATTCGAGTTTCGACCACCCCCAGAGGCTGAATGATATCGGCAATCTTTTGCGCCTGCTTGGCCAAAAATTCTTTGTCGCCATCAACCTCAATAATCAATACGGCCTGAGCCGCTTCAGGAACTTGCAGATCAGTCGCCTGACGCACACAATCCAGGGTACGGCCATCCATAAATTCAAGTGTTGCGGGAATAATTCGATGACCAATGATATTCGAAACCGCCTGGGCCGCGCCATCAATCGAATCGAAAAGAACCAGCATGGTCTGCTTGGCCTCAGGCAAGGGCAGTAACTTGATAATGATTCGAGTAATAATTGCCAGGGTTCCTTCACTGCCACAAATCAGCTTGGTCAGATCATAACCGACCACGCCTTTCATCGTCGGGCCACCTGTGGTGATAATATCGCCCTGCGGCGTAACAATCTCGAGACCAATGATAAAATCCTTGGTCACACCATATTTGACACAACGTGGGCCGCCAGCACATTCGGCAACATTACCGCCCAACGTTGAAAATTTGAGTGAGGCTGGATCAGGAGGATAAAAGAGGTCGACCTTCTCGACCGCCTGCTGAAACTGTTCGGTGACAACTCCCGGTTCAACCGTGGCAACCAGATTTTCGGTATCGATTTCAATAATCTGGTTCATCCGTTCAGTCGCCAACACAATCCCGCCCCGGGTTGGCAAACTGCCCCCAGTAAAGCCACTCCCGGCCCCGCGGGGAAAAACCGGAATTCTCTCGGCATTGGCCATCTTCATAATCAGCGAGATCTCGGCAGCTGTTTGCGGATGCACCACTACGTCAGGGAGAAACTTCTGTTGGGTTGCATCGTAGCTGTAGCAAAGCCGGTCGGCTTTTTCGGTCGAAACATTCTCTTTGCCGACAATGTCGGCAAGGATGCGGATAATGCGGGTGTCGATCATCTGGGTTTCCTTCAGTACAAAATCGGCCTCACGCTCGTTCGCATTCGCTCTCTCAAGACGCAGAGTCGCAGAGTCAAACAATTCTGGGACCTGCTATCGACCATTACTCTGCGTCTTTGCGTCTCTGCGAGAGACATGCCTTTGTCCAGGTAAATAAAAGGGCACACAACCTCGCCAGAGGCTATGCACCCCGAAACTGACGTACCACCTATTATTCACCAGCAGTGCTGAAAATGTCCAGCCACAGGGGTTTACAACGACCCCTCAGGCCCAGAGCCTCACTCTTTACCCCTTACCCCTCACTATTTCCGCCTGAACCAGCCGCTTTTTTCCTGGTACTGCTCGACCCGATTACGGCCTTTCTTCTTGGCCTGATAGAGCGCCTTGTCGGCGGCCTCAATCAGTTCACTGCGCTTGATCTTGCCCCCCGCAGGAAGACTGGCCACCCCAAAACTCATGGTGACCCGGTAGCTCATCGTCTCGTAAAAAAACTCTCCGGTTTCTACTGCTTCACGTAATTTTTCAGCAACCGTCATCGCTTCGTCCGGCCCCGTTTCAGGGAGAACAAACACAAATTCTTCTCCTCCGTAACGTGCCAGCAGGTCATATTCGCGAATCTGCTCACCACAAACACGGCAGACCTCCTTGAGGACAAAATCGCCCACCTGATGCCCATGAAAATCATTAAACTTTTTGAAAAAATCGATGTCACACAAAATCAGGCTCAGTTCCAGATCCCGCCGCAACGAACGATTCAGTTCTTTTTCCAGAAAAATCTGGAAATATCGATGATTGTAAACTTCGGTCAGCCCATCAAGGTTGGCAATACTTTCCAGGTATCGGTTCTTCTCTTCAAGTTCTGTCGTCAATTTTTCGAGTTGCAACTTGGCCTTCACCAACTCGCGATTCATCTGCTCATACGACATGTTAAGCAAGCTGAGTTCAATATTTGCTTCCTGTAACAATTCAGGAATTGAGGGGGTTCCCCCTATCTTGATCCCGAAAAAATCTGCGGCCTGGGCCACCTCGACATTGACCCGCTGCAACAGATCATCAATTGTGGCGTCATCAAGTTTGAACCGTTTTTTGGCCTGATCGCGAAACGGCTTGTGATAGTCAATGGGCTTTCCTGAGTAGAGGATTGCCGTCAGCAACCCGGCCAGATGAATAATCTCGATATTGCGCTTCATCAGCGGATCATCCCCCGGGTAACTGTCCGGGTCATGATGGTAGAGAATCGGCAGGGTCAAACTGTCTGGAAAGTGCCAGTGACGGGTTGCTTCAAAACCAATATAGGTATGGTCGGCACCGATAATCTCTGTTTCCAGCTTGTGCAGTTCATTCTCGGCATTATCTGCCCGATCAAAAATATCACGGTACTCCTGCGGAAAAGCGGTTGCCAGAATCAACTTGCCCAGATTCGCCAGCAGGCTGACGGTAAACACCTCTTCGGTCTCATCATCACAGACCAGCGCCATCAGGAGCTTGGCCGAAACCCCTGCTGCCAGTGAACGCTCCCAGAATTCCTCATAACTGAAACCACCCGGCTCATTGGCATGTTCCATACTCAAAAAAGAAAAAGAGAGCACCAGCGAACGCACCGCATTGGTCCCGAGAATGGCAACCGCCTGCTGAATTGAACCCACCTCATTGGGAAAGTTGTAAAAGGATGAGTTGACTACCTTGAGCACCTTGGCCGACAGGGAAATGTCCTGGGCAATCAACTTGGTGATATCAAAAATCGTCGTATCTTCTTTAGCTGTCAGGCTGATCAGCTTGGACGCAACCGTTGACAACGTCGGCAACGAACCCGAATCGATGACTTGTTGAAGAACCTCTTCTTTTTTCATATGGGAAGCCCTTTGAAAAAATCATTGCCGCCACCAAAGCACCAGAAATATCTTTATTTTAACGGAGAGAAGCAGAGCTGGAGAGACACAAAGAACCCCCCAAATCTCTTTAAGGTTAAACCCGAAACAACGATCTTGTTTTTCTCTCCATCTCTGCGCCTCTCCGTTAGAATTGGCCTTTGACCTTATTGGCCCCTTGATGGCTACCTTTAGAATCTTCTAAACTCTACCATCAACCTGCGGCAATACCAGACCACCGTCGGGGATCACCAAAGTTTTTGGCCGAGGCGGTAATTCGGCGAGGGCCATATCGAGCGCCTGTTGCAGATCAGACGCTTTCTCCATCCCCATACGAGCCGTTATTTCGGCGTCGAAGCCACTGACCAGCAAGACGCGAAAACGCCGTGCTTTACTCAGCAGTGAATGGGCTGTCTGACCATTTATCTGATAGTTTTTCCGTAACGCAGCTTCAAACTGGTCAAGATCCTGATAAGCAAACCAGGGATAAAAATGCTCATGGCCAAAACCATCCCGACAGGCCGCCAACAGAATAATCGTTCCACCTTGACGAACAGCCCGGCAACCATAATCAAGTGCCTTCTGGGCCTGAATCAGATTGATATCCTTGGGCTCGCCACCACTGGAAATAATTGCCAGGTCAGCTTCAGTTGTCGTTGGCTGGTAAAGATCACGCACCTGAGTACAAGCGGCCAGATGAGCCTGTTCAAGCTCACCGGCATAGACTCCGAGAATCTCTTTTTGTGGCGACAGAACAGTATTGAGAAGCAGATCACAGCGGACCAGACGTGCCGCTTCAAGCAGATTCTGGTGGACCGGGTTTCCGGTCAAAACACCTGTGGTTGCTGCGGGATGTTTTCCGCGTTGGGGTGCTGGTTTAAAAACTGAAAAATGGCTGGCCATACAGGTTTTACGTGAAGCAACACCCGGAACCAGCCCCTTGCGTCCCCCACCGAAACCGGCAAAATAATGAAACCCAACGGTCCCGGTAACAATCACCCGCTCGGCTTCAACAACCCGGCGATTGATTTCTACCGGGATTCCGGCAGCGGTCTCTCCCAACCTGACCAGCTGAGAGGTATCATCGGGATCATGGTCATAGACAGCAATCCGCCCATAAAGCGGGCCAAGAATTTTGCGATGTTCTTCATTCGTCTGTGGACGATGTATGCCCAGGGCAATCAAAATACTGATCTGCGCATCAGGTATTCCGCAACGATTAAGCTCTTCAACCAGCAGAGGCAGATAGATTTCACTCCCGGTATAGCGCGTTATGTCACTGGTAATGATGACCACCTGTTCATTGGCGTGAACGATTTCAGCTAATGGCGGTCCCCCTAAAGGCTTACGTAATGCCTGACGCACCATCTCAACCGCTGACTGGGTCGGTGGTGAAATTTGTGGAACCAGTACCTGGGCTGCAACCGGCAATTTACCGGTCTGTGTCCGTTGGCCATATTTCAACTCAATTTGCATAAAACCCCCTGTAACCGCCAGCTTGCAACAGTTCTCACTCTTGCGACATCCGCCCTGTTCGTGCTAAGAACAACAATCCCTTATTTCCCTGTGCAGGAGGGCGCAAAATGAAGCTCGAAATTCTTCCAATCTCTCAGCCTAAAGAAAAAATTGCCGACGAGTCAAAATTGACCTTCGGGACCAAATTTACCGATCGCATGTTTGCGATGCAATTCGATCGCGATCAGGGCTGGCATTCCGCACAAATCAAACCCTACGGTCCTCTTGCTCTCGACCCGGCGGCAACAGTTCTGCACTACTCGCAGGAAATCTTTGAAGGTCTCAAGGCCTTTCGTCGAACCGATGGTTCAATTGCGCTCTTTCGTCCCAAGGACAATATCGCCCGTTTCAACCGCAGCGCCGAAAGAATGTGCATGCCCGAAGTAGACGAGCAGTTTCTTCTCGAATCGCTGCTTGAACTGGTACGCCTTGAAGCAGACTGGGTTCCAAACAGTGAAGGGACCAGCCTTTACATTCGCCCGACCATGATTGCCACAGAACCCTTTCTGGGTGTACGTCCGGCAGACCAGTACCTTTGTTATATCATTCTTTCGCCGGTCGGTGCCTACTACAAAGGTGGAATTGCCCCGGTCAAAATCTGGATTTCTGATCACTATGTTCGCGCCGCCCACGGTGGAACCGGCGAAGCGAAAACCGGTGGCAACTATGCCGCCAGCCTGATGGCTGCCCGTGAAGCGGCCGAACAGGGCTATGATCAGGTTCTCTGGCTGGATGCCCGTGAAAAGAAATATGTCGAAGAGGTTGGCAGCATGAATATGGTTTTCCTCTACGACGATAAAATTATCACCTCACCCCTTAAAGGAACGGTTCTCGATGGCATCACGCGCCGCTCAGCGCTGAAACTTCTTGCCGATAGGGGCTACCAGATCGAAGAACGCGCCCTGTCTGTTGACGAAGTGATGGAAGGAGCTGCCAACGGTCGTCTCAAAGAAGCCTTTGGCACCGGAACCGCAGTCGTTATCTCACCGGTTGGCTCCTTCTGTTATCAGGACCACTGTGTTCAACTCGGAAATGGAGAAACCGGCGAGTTAACCATGAAACTCTACCAGGAGCTGACCGATATCCAGTACGGTCGCAAACCGGATAAACATGACTGGGTCATAAAACTTTGATCAGATAAAAGTTTCGGCCAAAGACAAAAAATCCCTCGCATCAATACAATTGCGAGGGATTTTTTTATCCGCCTGTGATCCCTCACCATCAACAATGACTGCCCCAACATCAAGCATCTCTGCTTATTCTTTGAGCATTAAAACTTTTTTCACCCCATAACATCCTGATATTACATGTTTTTTAACCTGGCACGCCGGTTGCTATCTTCTTTACAAGATATCCTTATCGCCTGACTCAGTGCGTTTCTGCTGGATGGAGAGAGCAATGGCTTTGCCCTGCGCAACAAGGGCTCACTGATTCAGATTTCAGAACAGTTACCGGAGGCCCAACAGATGTCCCGATATCGTAAACAACTCACATTCCTTTTGCCCCTCGCACTCCTGGCAACTCCCGCCCTGGCCGCTGACACGCTTGATACCGGCGATACCGCCTGGATGCTTGTCTCGTCAGCATTGGTTCTGGTTATGCTTCCGGGCCTGGCTCTCTTTTATGCCGGTATGGTTCGTTCTAAAAATGTGCTTTCTACCAGCATGCACACCTTTGCCTGTATGGCCATCATTGGTGTTCAGTGGGTTGCCTTTGGCTACAGCCTTGCGTTTGGTGGCCCCGGCCCCCTGATCGGTGGACTCGACAAAATTTTTCTTGCCGGAATCACCCCCGAAAGCCTGAGTGGAACGATTCCGACCTATGTTTTTGTCATGTTTCAGGGAATGTTTGCCATCATTACCCCGGCTCTGATTTCTGGCGCCGTCGCTGAACGAATGAAGTTTTCGACCTACTGTGTTTTTATCTTCCTGTGGTCCACCCTGGTTTACGACCCCCTCTGTCACTGGGTCTGGGGCGAAGGCGGTTGGCTGGCAGCAGATGGTGCCCTCGATTTTGCCGGAGGAACAGTGGTTCATCTCTCTTCCGGAATCAGCGCCCTGATCATTGCCTTTTTTCTTGGCAAACGTATCGGCTACCCTCAGGAACGCATGACGCCCCACAATCTGCCCATGACATTGCTAGGCGCCGGGTTGTTGTGGTTCGGCTGGTTCGGGTTTAATGCCGGCAGTGCATTGAGTTCTGGCGGCAGTGCCGCCCTGGCGTTCACCACAACCCAAACAGCTGCTGCCGCAGGGGCTCTGTCGTGGATCCTGATAGAGTGGATTCATGCGGGCAAACCAAGTGCTCTCGGTGCCGCTTCGGGGATTGTCGCCGGACTGGTTGTGATTACACCTGCCGCCGGATTCGTGACTCCCGGCTGGGCAATGCTGATGGGCCTGTCTGCCGGGCTGGTCTGCTACGCAGGCGTAATGATGAAACACCGCTTTGGCTATGACGATTCGCTTGACGCTTTCGGCGTTCATGGTCTGGGAGGAGCCTGGGGAGCCATCGCGACCGGGATCTTCGCCAGCGTTGGAGCAACCGGGTTGATTGGCGGAAACTTTCATCAACTCTGGGTTCAGTTTGTCAGTGTCGTTGCTGTCGGCGGCTATGCCGTTATCGTCACCCTGCTCTTGCTGTTGATCCTGAAAAAGACCATGGGATTGCGAGTCGAAACAGATGACGAACGGATGGGCCTGGATCAGACATCTCACTCGGAAACCGGTTACAATTATTAAGTTTCTCTTGAACTCACAGGATTCTACAAAAATGCTCACCCGGCAAGGGTGGGCATTTTTGTGTAACAATTGTACTCAATTGCTACACAGGAACTCAGTTGCCCAGAAAACCTCCGCACCTCCTAATCAGAAAATCGTCATAGAACTCACTATTTATTTCGTATTTTCAGGTACTTAACGTCCAAACAACCAAAAACAAACCTGCCGGTCCTGTCTGGCATGAAATCTGCTCATTAGACGGCTCCCCGAAAGCGGCTGTTTTCGGGACCCTGAATTTTGCCAAGGAGTTTAACCATGTGTCGTATCGGCGCGATCAAAAGCCTTAACTACCTGCACCCGAGTCAGGCATTGCAACTGATGCAATCTCAACAAAAGGGTCATGACAATTCCGGTTTTGCCATGATCATGCATGATCTCGGGGGGATTTTTGAAAACTACAAGCATCTGCCAACCCTGTCGATGGCGGCAACCGACGAGGGGGTCCGTCTGGCCGAGGATATCCTGCATCAGGCTGGCTTTCAACGAGTGATGCAGTGGGTTCCTGAAACCGATAATCGCCCGGGACTCGACATCAACGCGATGCCGAACTATGTTTTCGAAACCTTCGACTATCCCAGGTTTTACCGCAATGCCGAGCAAAAAGAAAAAGAGGATCTGCTCCTCGACATTCGACTTCAGCTGCGAGCGGCACTCGAGCCCAACGAAGAGGGCTTTGTCTATTCTTTCTGGCCTGACGTTGTCACCCTGAAAGAGATTGGTGATCCGCGTGACATCGGGACCTATTTTCGCCTCTGGGAACCGGACAACAAATTTACCGCCAAGGTCATCACTGCCCAGTGTCGCCAGAACACCAACTACGACATCGTTCGCTATGCTGCGCACCCTTTTCACCTCCAGGGCTATACCGCTCTGGCCAATGGGGAAAACACCTTCTACCTCAAAAACGTCGAATTTCAGCGCAAACTTCATCGCGGATACATCGGTTTCGAATCTGACTCCCAGTGTTTTCTGTATACCTTGCATTATGTCCATCGTGAACTCGACTGGCCGCTGCGCTATTTCAAACATGTCGTAACGCCCCTGCCTTTTACTGATATCGAAAAACGCGAGGACGCCCAACAGCTCAAAGCAATTCGACAATCCCTGGGGCACCTCGAAATCAACGGACCCAACACCATCATTGGTGTGCTGCCCGACAACACCCTGTTTACCTGTTGCGATGCCAAAAAGCTGCGCCCGATTGTTATTGGCCGCACTGAGGACACGGTAGTTTTTTCTTCTGAAGTCTGCGGCATCAATGAAATTCTTCCCGATCGCGACTGGGAAACCGATATTTACCCCCATGAACGTGAAATTGTAACAATCGACAGCAAACTGGAGGTCCAGCGATGGAAACAATGAAAGTCCAGGACGTCACCCCAAACGATCTTCCGTGGAAGATCATATACGACGCCCATCGTTGCACCCTTTGCGGGTCCTGTGTCTCGGCCTGTTCTTTTCGGGCGATTGAAGCCAAGGTCGAACGGCGTCGGTTGATTTTTTCCGAAAGTGAGCTTCCGGAACCTCAATCACGCTTCTCTGCGGTTCCGGTCATCCGTCAGGTCAAATCGATCAAGAACTATTGTCGGGGCTGTGGAATCTGCGAAAAAATCTGTCCCAACGATGCCATCCGCCCTGAACGAAATCCTGACTCGCGGCACCCGATCATCACCCGCTGTCTGGGGGGCGATTCGATCAAACGTGGTGGACGCAAAAATCTGGAATCGACGGTACGAACCCTCGACAAGATCCGGGTGGGCCGTATTTCACAGATGACCGACCCAAGCCTTGATGCGCAGCGTCACACCTTTGATATGCTGGCTCCCTTCGGGCGGATTCTGCCGCCGGAAAAACTACCGCTGGGTGTCGGCCCTGATGGCCTGCTGCAAACCAGTGGAACCACCCCTCCGGTCAACTGGATCTACCCGGTGATCATCGGTGACATGTCGATTGGCGCACTCTCCTGGCGGATGTGGGAAGCCGTCGCGATGGCGGTCGCCTACCTCAACGAGGAGTGCGGTCTACCGGTGCGGATGTGTTCCGGTGAGGGCGGTGTACCGGTGCGGCTGCTGAAATCGAAATACCTGAAGTACATGATCCTGCAGATCGCTTCGGGCCACTTCGGCTGGAACCGGATCGCCAAGGCGATGCCACACATGGTGGAAGACCCGGCGGGGATTCTGATCAAGATTGGCCAGGGTGCCAAGCCGGGCGATGGTGGGCTGTTGATGGCACAAAAGGTTGCTGAACATATCCAGGCAATTCGCGGGGTTCCCAAAACCGACCTGCTGTCACCACCAAACCATCAGGGCCTCTACTCAATTGAAGAGAGTGTCCAGAAGATGTTTCTCTCCTTCAACGCGGCCTTCAAATTTCGGGTGCCGGTAGCCATCAAGGTGGCCGCTTCGGCAACTTCGGTCAGTGTTTTCAACAATCTGGTCCGTGATCCCTACAACATCGTCGGGGGATTTTTCCTCGATGGAATCGATGGTGGCACAGGTGCCGCTCACGAGGTCAGCCTCGACCACACCGGTCATCCGATTGTTTCAAAACTGCGCGACTGCTACCTGGCCGCCACCGCCCAGGGTCGCCAGGGCCAGATTCCGCTCTGGGCCGCAGGTGGCCTGGGCAAAACCGGTGATCTGGCCGCTGATGCCTTCAAAATGATCTGCCTTGGCGCCAACGGGGTCTTCAGCGGCAAACTGATCCTCCAGATGGCGGGTTGCGTCGGCAACGACCAGGGACGCTGCAACGCTTGCAATACAGGCTTGTGCCCGGTCGGTATCACCACTCAGGAACCACCGCTGGTACGTCGGCTCGACCCGGAAAAGGTGGCTCAGAATATCGTCAACTATTTCCTTGCCATGGACACTGAATTCAAAAAGCTGATGGCACCCATTGGCAACAGCTCACTGCCCGTCGGTCGTGCCGACGCTCTGGTCGCCACCGATCAGGCTGTCGCAGACAAGCTTCAAGTTCAATACGTATGTTAGAGACGAGTGAGGCGAGAAGCGTGAGGTGTGAGGCGAGAAAACGTCCTTACCCCTCACTCCTCACCCCTTACTCCTCACGGAGACAAAGATATGTCAGCAAAAATTAACGGTTTTGATGAAAAGAATCAGCGGATTTCAACCCAGCAGCTGTTGCAACAGATCTACGCCTCTCTGGAAGCTGGCAAAACCGAATTTGAAATCCTTTCCAGTGGTCATCACAATATCGGTGGGCCCTTATGGACCGAAGATGGCTCACCACTCAAGTTCCGGGTCAAAAACCCCGGGCAACGGGTTGGATCTTTTGGCCTTGAAGGAACTGAGATTGTTGTCGAAGGCTCTGCGCCTGCCGATGCCGGCTGGCTGAATGCCGGTGCCGAATTGACCATTCTCGGCGACGGTGGAGACACAACCGCCCACTGCGCCGCGGCTGGCAAAATTTACGTCGCAGGCCGTGTCGGCACCCGTTCCGGATCGCTGATGAAGCATGACCCGGCCTATGATGCCCCCGAATTTTGGGTCCTCAAGCGCACTGGCTCCTTCTGTTTCGAGTTTATGGGAGGCGGAATCGCAGTCATTTGTGGTCACGGCTGTGAAGAGATGCACTCGATTCTTGGTAATCGCGCCTGTGCCGGAATGGTTGGTGGCACCGTGTATGTTCGAGGCCCGGTCAAAGGGTTGTCCGATGATGTCTGGATGCTTGACCTGGATGACTCTGATCGTGAATTTCTGGCCTCGGGGATGCCCACCTTTCTCGACAAAATCGGGCGCAAAAACCTATTGAAGGAACTGACCGATTTTTCGGAATGGAAGAAGATCGTCGCCAAAAGTCTCGCCGAACGCAAGGTCCACTCCCGCATCACCATGCACGAGTTTCGGACCCAAAAGTGGGTTGAGGGCGGAATCTTTGGCGAAATCATTGATGATGATTATCTGAATGTTAACGGTCTGGTCAATACCGGCGCAGGCCGTCTCAAACTTCCTCGCTGGCAGGACAAGCGTTTTGGTGCCCCCTGTCAGGTTGCCTGTCCGTCGAACATTCCAACCCAGGATCGAATCAACCTGCTGCGGCAGGGCAAACATGAAGAAGCCCTGCAACTGGTTCTGAAATACTCTCCCTTTCCGGCCAGTGTCTGTGGTGAAGTTTGCCCCAATCCCTGTATGGATGCCTGTAGTCGCCAGTACGTTGACAAGTCTGTCAGCATGGCTTCGCTCGGTCGCTTGTCACGCGATATCCCGGCACCGGAAGCCGCTCCTGCAACGGGCAAAAAAATCGCTATCATCGGTGGTGGGCCGGGGGGGCTGTCAGCGGCCTGGCAGGCCCGTCTGGCCGGGCACGAGGTTGCAGTATTCGAAGCGGACGAAGAAGTGGGCGGCAAGCTCCGCCAGGTCATCCCCAGTGATCGCCTGCCGGAAGATTCGTTACAGAGTGAAATCAGACGGATCAAAGACCTTGGTATCGACATCAAGGCAAACACCCCGGTGGATGCTGAACTCTTCGCCCAAATTCGCGAAAATCATGATGCGGTCGTGATCTCGTCTGGTGCTCACAATCCCGTCGTCATCCCTTTTCCCGGTCACGAACGACTGATCAAGGGACTCGATTTTCTCAAACAGGTCAACAGTGGACAAAAACCCAAAATCGGCAAACGGGTGGTGGTTATCGGGGCCGGTAATGCGGGAATGGATACCTGCCTTGGCGCCTACGCCATGGGGGCTGAAAAAGTTATCGCGATTGATGTCCAACGCCCGGCAGCCTTTCAAAAGGAAATTGACCACGTCAAGGCACTCGGCGGGGAGGTTCGCTGGCCGGTCTTTACCGAAAAAATTACTGAACAGGGCCTGATCACCAAAGATGGTGAACTGATCGAAGCCGATGATGTCATTATCTCAATCGGTGAACGGCCTGATCTCTCCTATGTACCACGAGACTGGCTGACCGAGCGAGGAATGATGGACATTGACGATTGTGGTCAGGTTCGCAAAGCTCCCGGAGTCTTTGCCATCGGCGATACGACCCAGCCCGGACTGTTGACCCATGCTATTGGCCAGGGCCAGGAGGCGATCAGCTATATCAACGATTTGCTCAACGGCAAAGAGCTCAAACCGATTGTCAAACCGGAAATGATCAACCAGGCCTGCCTGAGTAAAGAGCTGTTCAAACCACGCAATCGTGGCAAACTCTGCATCACAGACGGCAAAGAAGAAACCTTGCGCTGCATCAGCTGCGGTACCTGTCGTGACTGCAGCATGTGCCTTGAAGCCTGTCCTGAAGGAGCCATTCGCCGCCAGGATAAAGACGACGGTTCTTTTGAATACATTTCAGATGATGATATCTGTATTGGATGCAGCCTTTGCGCCGGGATCTGCCCCTGTGGAGTCTGGGCAATGGAACAGTTGGTCTGAATAAGACCCGGTGAATACCAAATGTTTCCAAATGACGTGACCCACAGGTCACGTCATTTTCATTTCAGCTTTTTGCCAAACAATACCCTTCGTCTTGCACATCTAAAAAGTCTTGATACGAGTGCAGGCCATAATTAATACCATGGATAAAATCGATGAAGCGGGTAAAAACATCCACAAGAGCATTAAAGTTATTGATGAAATTTCCTTCTTGCAAACAAACCTGCTGGCCCTGAACGTCGCCGTTAAAGCCGCCCGTACCTGGGTAACACGACAAACCTGATCGACTGAAAAAATTTCGGGCATACCTTTTTAAGCTCTCGTGACGGATCGATTTATCCCCACCTGAACTCCATCTTTAAAAGAAATTTATTTTTCTTCATTATCTTACTACCATTAGCGGCATGTAGTGGTATAATCATCCTCACGATGTGAAGAGAAAAGGACAAAAGACGGTCGGTACTTTTCGTCAAACTTGGTACTGACAAACTCTCATACCAATGGAGCACGTCAATGATCAACACCGCAAAAATAGGAATTGGAGCAAAGCTGACAGCACTCATCGCTGTCATCACTCTGGTTACGCTCAGCCTGATTGGAATATCGCTCACCGTTCTAAATTCTCAAAAAGATGACTCAACCATTATAAATATTGCCGGTCGACAACGCATGCTCAGCCAAAAGATGTCGAAAGAAGCGATGGCCATAAGGGCAGGTCTGGCGGTCAACGAAATGCGAGATAAGCTGCTCAAAACTCACGTTATGTTTGATAATTCATTGAAATCACTGATCAACGGCAGCAAGCAACTTAATCTGCCTCCAACAACTGATCCTGAAATTTTGACGCAAATGCGCCGGGTTGAGAAAATATGGAAGAGTTTTTCTGCTCAGGTTCTTGTCCTGACAACTCCAGGGCAGAGTGAGGCGGCCCAGTCTCGAGCCGCTGAAAAAATACTGCAAGGCAACCTGCTCTTACTCAAAGAAATGAATCGTGCCGTCAATCTGTATGAGCAAGCGTCACGTGCCAAGGTCCAGTCATTGAGAACCTTGTTACTCGGCGGTGGCCTGTTCTCCTTAATTGTCACTTTTCTTTGCTGGCTGATGATCAACCGTAAAGTGGTGCGGCCCTTGCGCAGAGTTCTCGACATGGTACTCAATATGGCAAAAGGCAACCTGAACCAGCGGTTGGAAATGCATCGCAATGATGAAATTGGACGACTGGCCGATGCAATGGACAAATTTGCCGATAACCTCAACAACGAAATTCTCACCGCATTCAACCGTCTGGCCGCGGGTGATTTTACCTTTGTTGCTGACGGGTTGATCAGCAAACCCCTCGCGGACGCCAACCAGGGACTTATTGCAAGTATGCTTCGGGTTCAGGAAGCCAGTGCGCAAATTTCTTCCGGGGCAGTACAGGTGGCAGACTCCAGCACCTCACTCGCCAATGGCGCCACTCAGCAAGCTGCGGCACTTGAAGAAATTTCGGCATCCATGACTCAGATGAATGAACAAACGGCCAATAACGCAGCAAATGCCTCTACTGCCAACAAGTTGGTCATCAGCGCCAAGCAGGCAGCAGAAAAAGGCAACCAGCAGATGCAATCAATGGTCAGCGCCATGGATGAAATCAAGGAAGCGGGACAAAATATCAGCAAAATTATTAAGGTTATTGACGAGATCGCCTTTCAGACGAATCTCCTGGCCCTGAATGCTGCCGTTGAAGCCGCCCGTGCCGGTCAACACGGCAAAGGCTTTGCGGTCGTTGCGGAAGAGGTCCGCAATCTGGCCGCCCGCAGTGCCAAAGCGGCGCGTGAGACAACCGCGCTGATTGAAGGTTCGGTCGAAAAAACTGACAACGGTGCCCAAATCGCTGATCAGACCGCCGCTGCCCTGACCGAAATTGTTGACGGTGTCACCAAGGTTTCTGATCTGGTCGCCGAAATTGCCGCGGCCAGCCATGAACAAAGTCAGGGCATTGCTCAGGTTAACGAAGGCTTGCAACAACTGGATGATGTCAACCAGAAATCAACCTCTACGGCGGAGGAATCTGCCGCAATTGCAGAAGAGTTGTCCAGCCAAACAGCTGATTTGCAGCAGATGCTCAAAGGATTCAAGCTGGGGTCGCAACAAACTGCCTCGGCACCTTCCGCTCCACGTATGCCCAGACAGCATATCGCCCTCCCTGAGAAGCAGACCGCAACTTCCGCTGAAGGCTGGGGGAGTATGGACAATCAGGTCGATATAAAACTGGACGATACTGATTTCGGTAAATATTGATAAAAAGAGGCGGAGCCGGATCGGTTCCGCCTCTTTTTTATAATTTGGCCACCAGAGTCTGAGTAAAAGGTGACGTCTGATAACGAAAACAGGACACACCTTCTGCTGGCTGTAACAGCTGGTGCAACCGATCTCGATTGACCGGGTGCTCAGGCATCCCGACTGCAACAT
>JAJRWH010000067.1 GCA_024276935.1 Deltaproteobacteria bacterium | reverse complement strand
CTTTGCGGCGACCAGTGCGACCGATGTGCCATTGGGGCAGTCAGCGGGAACAGCAGACGATCTGTTTGAAACCCAGCGCGGTTATTTTCATCCGGCTCTGAGTTTGTCCGAGGTTTACACGGATAACCTGTTCAATACCAAAAACAATACTGAAACTGAATATATTACGACGATCACACCGGCCTTGTGGCTGTCTTTTCCGGGGCAATTGCAACCGGCAGAACCAGTGGTGACTGATACAACCGCAGCCGGGGGGCAGCTTTTGGCCAACTTCGGCAAGAAGGATGACCGTCCGTTTCAGGCTTTTTTGAGTTATGAAGCCGGAATCAAAAGACATAAGAACTTCAGTAGTGAGGATCTTACAACGCACAAACTTCATGGCCTGGTTCGGGGGACGTTAACCAGTGGATTGAGCCTTGATGTCAACAACGTCTACATCAAGAGCCATGACGCCTACGCGACATACAACACATCGACCCAGAACAAGTACACCACGAACCTGATTGCATTGAAATCGAGTATCCCGGTTGGTGAACGGTTTAAACTCCGACTTGATTTCAGCAATTTCCTGGTAGATTATGACGATCTGGCAGACCGGGACCGTAGCGACAACACGGTTTCGGGTTACCTTTTTTACGCTCTCTCGCAAAAGACCAAGCTGTTTGGCCAAGTCGATTATGTTGACGTTTCCTACGATACGAATACGTCGAATGACAATACCCAGCAGCGGTATTTTCTGGGGGTAGACTACGCGATTTCGGGTAAGGTTCAGATGTTGGCCAGGATTGGCTACAACACCAAGGATCGAAATGGAACGCTTTCGACCCTTGAGGAATTTGTTTATGAGTTGCAGTCGGATTACCAGTTTACGCCCAAGAATGATCTGGTTGTTCAATTCTGGCGCAAGGTGAAAGAAACCGATACTCCCGGAACCAACGGGATTATTGGCAGTTCCTTGAGTGCAACGTTCAGTCAGCAGCTTGGCCAGCGGATTGTTACTTCGGCTCAGATTGGCTGGTTGAATGATGAGTACAGCGGCAGCAGCCGGGATGACGACTATCTGACTTTGAGCCTGGCGTTGAGTTACAGCATGCAGAAATGGTTTAAGATCAGTGGTGGTTACAATTATGTTCAACGTGATTCAAGTGACAACAGTCTTGACTATGATTCAAATGGTCTTTTTCTGAATCTGACGGGTCGTTTGTAAACCTGGTCTTCAAATGTTTCTGAGGAAATATAGCAAGTAATGAGAAAAATCTTTGCAGCGGGAATCTTCCTTCTTTTAATGTTGCAGGCGGTAACCGTATTCGGCGCAAATCTGTCGTATCGGGTGGGCGAGGGGGACTTGCTGCTGATCAAGGTTTATGACATGGATGATCTGACCACGACGGTCAGAGTCGATGCTGATGGCCAGATCGGTTTTCCGTTGATTGGCCAGGTGAATGTTGATGGACTGACGATTCAGCAGGTGAGAGATCGGATTTCAGCTGAGTTGGCTGATGGTTACCTGGTTAACCCTCAGGTTTCAGTGTTGGTCCAGGAATATCGCAGCAACAAGATTGTTATTATTGGTGAGGTGGTACGTCCGGGTTTGTATGAGCTCCAGGGCAAGATGAGCTTGCTAGAATTGATTTCCCGCGCCGGGGGGTTGACCCCCAATGCGGGAACGCTGGTAACAATCCGCCACGAAAAACCGATTGAGGGACGAACTGAAATTCAGGTTGATCTTTCAGAACTGATGGGGAAACAGTCTTCTGAAGTTGATGTGGTCCTGGTCAACAATGACAACGTTTTTGTTGAAAAAGCCGGATTGGTTTATGTCACCGGTGAAGTTGGTAAACCTGATGCCTACAAGATCAAAGAAGGAACAACCGTCATCAAGGCCATCACCATGGCAGGTGGTTTTTCAAAACTGGCTGCCAAAAACAAGGTGAAACTGGTTCGCGTTGTCGAGGGGAAAGAAAAGGTTTTTGAACGGGTATCGATGAACAAGGTTGTTGAACCGGATGATGTGATTGTGGTGCCGGAGAGTTTTTTTTAAATACGAATTTGGCGTTTGGCATTGGGCGCTTGGCGCTGGGGTGTTGGTCTGACGCCCAAAAACTGATGCCCTTCCTGTAACCCCTAACCTAGTGCCCGGCGCCCAGCGCCTGGTACCCGGAATGTTTATGTCCGAAGAAATTCATTTACGAGATTATTTACGAGTTATCAACAAGCGACGCTCACTGGTAGTGAGCTTTTTTGTTGTAACTCTGGTGTTGGTGATCCTTGGTACTCTGGCAGCGACCCCGCAATACGAGGGGAAAACCCAGGTTATGATCGAGAAAGTCGCCAACAGTAATCTGACTGATGGGGGTCGTTTTAATTCTTTTGACCCCGAGTTCTACGAAACCCAGTTTCAGTTGATCAAGAGCCAGGCCGTTGCCCGGCGGGTGATTGAGATGTTGCATCTTGATACGGGGAACAGCCAGATCCCCGGCTTGCGTGAAGGTCGTGAGAGTCTGATTGGTAAAGATGCTGAAACGGACGAATCACGCCCGTTAATTGATGTTATGGCGGAAAAACTGGCGGACGAGATTACCGTCTCTCCGGTTAAAAACAGTCGCCTGGTCCATATCAGTTACTTGTCGGCCAACCCTGACTTTGCGGCGCTGATTGCCAACACGGTTGCCAAGGCCTACATCGAGCAGTCCCTGAATATGAAGATGGATGCGACACGGCGGACTCTCGAATGGATGACAAAAAAAGCGGATGAAGAGCGGGCTAAGCTGAAGGCCAAAGAAGAAGAAATACAAGCCTACATGCGGACCAACAATCTGGTGACAGTTGAAAACCGCATGACGGTATTGCCGCAAAAATTATCTGAAATCAGTACCGCTTTGGTTCGGGCGGAGACAAAGCGTAAAGACAAGCAGGAGCTTTATCAGCGCATCAGCAAGGTTGCGGATGATATCGATGCTGCCGAAGCGATGTTGGGCTTGACGGCAAACGATACCCTGCAGATCTTACGTGATGAAATTTTGAAGGCCGAACAGAAAATCCGTGAATTGTCTGCCAAATATGGCCCCAAGCACCCGATGATGGTTAAAGCGCAGGGTGATCTGGACATCCTGTTAAGCAAGAAAGCAGAAGAGATAAAGCGCCTGATTGAAGGGGCCAGGAATGAATATGAATTTGCCCTGGCCTCTGAAGAAAATTTACGGGCTCAACTCGACCGGACAAAGGCCGAAGCCCACAATCTGAATGAAAAATTTATTCAGTACGAACAGCTGAAGCGTGAAATGGAAACCAATCGCCAGCTGTACGATGCTCTGTTGCTTAAAATGAAGGAACAGTCGATTACTGGCGAAACGGATCCGGTCAATTTGTGGATCGTCGAAAAAGCCTTAAAACCACTCCACCCGGTTAAACCGAATAAAAAGAAAAACCTGTTGCTCGGTATTATCGTTGGGTTAATGGGTGGTATTGGCCTGGCTTTCTTTGTTGAGTACCTCGACAATACGGTGAAATATCCGGAAGAAACCGAAAAAATTCTTGGTTTGCCAAACCTGGGGCTTGTCTCTTTGTGGAAAGAGAAAGAGGGTAGTATCGATCGGATTGTTCTGGATCAGCCTCGCAGTGCGTTTGCTGAATGTTACAAAGCCTTACGAACGGCGGTGATGCTTTCTTCGACAGAGGGTTTGCCGCGCAGAATTCTGGTCACCAGTGCGGCGGCGGCGGCGGGGAAAACAACAACAGCGATCAATCTGGCGACCGCGTTGGCCCAAACGGGTAAAAAGGTTGTTCTGATTGATGCCGATTTACGCAAACCGCGAATTCACAAGGCACTTGAAATATCAAATACCTCCGGCTTGTCGAACTGGCTTGCTGGTGGTGATGTTAAAGGGCTGGTTCAGGAAGGCCCTTTAGATAATCTGTCAATTATCACGGCAGGACCGATTCCGCCCAATCCGTCGGAGCTTTTGTCTGGCCAGCGGATGGAAAAACTGTTCGAAAAACTTGAACAGACTTACGATGTTGTTCTGTGTGATTCCCCCCCCTTGCTGTCGGTCGCTGATGGCCGAATCCTCAGCCGGATGGTTAATGGAACTATTCTGGTTTTACGTGCCAAAGCAACAACCTACGAACTTGCCGGAAAAGCTGTCAAGCTGCTGCATGATGTGAACGCCCCCGTTTTGGGAACTGTGATCAATGCCCTTGATCTGAAAAAATCGGATTATTATTATCAGTATTATTATGGGTCGTATGGCACGTACGGGGACGATCCGACTGCTTAACTCGGATCGTCCCCGTACGTGCCGGGTGTTGGGCACCAGGCGATGGGCGTTGGGGAAAAAGAAATCACAGGAGGGGGACGAAAAATGGGGGGATTTTCGTGAGTTGCGAGTTTGGCAGGCGGCGAAAAAACTAGCCGTATATATTTATTCGCAAACAGCTGAGGGCGCATTAGCAAGAGATTATGGGCTGCGCGACCAATTGCAGCGGTCTGCAGTCAGTGTTTGCAGTAATATCGCAGAAGGTGATGGGCGGGGAAGTGACAAGGATTCTGTCAGATTTTTCTTTATCGCACGAGGCTCTCTGGCTGAATTGATCAGCCAGGTCGAGATCGCCAGAGATATTGGATATTTGTCGAACTCCGTTGTCGATTGCTTTCAGGAACAGGCAGAATCAGTTGGCCGTATGCTGGGAGCTTTGATAAAGGTAAGGGAGGAAAAGGGTTAAATCATATGTCGGGATATCAGCTTTCAGGAGCCCAATATTCAAACACAGGTTTTATCCTTATGACTCAACCCCAACGCCCAGTGCCTAAAGCCCAAAGCCCGATGCAAATCGATCGGGAGCTTTGCTCTTGATCGATTTGCATTGCCATATCCTCTTCGGAGTTGATGACGGGCCGCAACGGCTTGAAGATTCGCTGGCTTTGGCCAGGGCCTTGGTTGCTGATGGTGTGACCCGGGTTGTTGCGACGCCGCATATTCTGGATCCCCCCTTGTCTGCTGCAAGGATTGCCGCTGGAATTGCTCATCTGGAACATGAATTTTCTGCTCGGGATATTGTCCTTGAGTTGATCTCGGGGGGCGAAAATCATTATACACTTTCGTTGGAGGAGATGCGTGGTCACTCAATAAATGGCAGTCGTTATTTATTACTCGAGTTTCCGCACAGTCATTTTCCGGCCTCTGCGGGAGAGATTGTTTTTTCTCTCAGGAGTGCAGGGCTGATTCCGATTATCGCGCATCCTGAGCGTAATGCCGGCTTGTTACGTCATCCTGACCTGTTGCAGCCACTGATTGACCAGGGAGCTCTCAGCCAGCTGACAGCTGCGAGTCTGGCGGGCGATTTTGGTTCACCAGCACGTCAATGTGCCCGTTATCTGCTGAAAAGAGGACTGGCTCATTTTATTGCAACCGATGCACATGGTGCCGACTGGCGTCCTCCACGAATGCGGGCAGGTTTAAAAGAGGCCTCTCACTTGCTGGGCAAGGAGGCGGTTTTGAAATTAACCGCAGAGAACCCACAGCGGGTCCTGGATAACAGAGCCTGGCCTGATGTCTGAGTGGTTGCCAGGAACGTCGAAATTCTCAACCGCAGTTAGAGTTCTTCTGCTGTTGTTGTTGATCGGCATGCCGCTCTGGGTTGCTGCAACCAGCCATTTAGCTCGCATGGTGCTGGCAGTTGGTTGTTATCTGCTGCTGTTGCTGGTTTTAAGACAGGGGTCCAAAGTTTATCGACCACCAGGGTTGCTTCCTTTTGCCCTGTTTTGTGGCTGGTTGCTGGTGCAAGCTGTTCCCTTACCACCTTTTCTGCTTGAACTGTTAATCCCGGTATATATTCCTCAATTGAAACAAGGCCTCTGGGAACTTTCTCCCGGCGTTTGGCATTCTCTGTCCCTGTTTCCTGCTGCGACCCTTGGTGAATTCTTTCGTTTTTCAGCCTATCTCGCTTTTTATCTGGCCGTGTCAAATCTGCTGATTTCCGGCCGTGGTCAAAGGCGCTTGCTGCTGTGGCTCTCAGGTTTTGTCGGCCTGTATGCTTTCTGCGGTCTGATTCAGTTTTTTTCTCCGACAGAGCGGATCTTCTGGTTTTTTTCTTCCTGGCCGGAAGCGGGTCGTTTTTTTGCAACATACGTCAATGGTAACCATTATGCGGCATTTATCGGGATGGTTTTTCCGCTGCTGGTTATCTGCCTGATGTTAAATCTTCCCCATGCCGGTTATGGCAGCTTGCGCGAGCGAATCGCCGATATTTTCACTGATAATGAATTGAACCGAGCCATTATGCTCGGTCTGGTGACTATTATTGCGGCGGTTTCGGTTTTCTTCAGTCTTTCTCGTTCCGGTACCATGACCCTGTTTCTGTCATCGCTGATCCTGCTATTTCTGCTTGTTGGTCGCGAACATTTACGCGGCCGGATGCTGGTTTTTTTGTCAGTACTGGTTGCTGCGGTCGGGCTTCTTGCTTTTTTCGGCTGGGATCCGTTACTTGAGCGTTTTGCCAGGACCTTCAATGCCGCAGGAGAACTGCAGACACAACGTTTAACCTATTGGCTGGACAGCATTAATCTATTTCGTGCGGCCCCTTTGACTGGTAGCGGAGCTGGAACCTTTATTGATGCTTATCCTGCCTGGCAAACAGCACTGACTCGTGATCTGATTGTTGATCATGCCCATAACGATTACGTTGAAATGCTGACAGATCTCGGACTGATCGGTTTTTCTCTGGTTCTCTGGTTCTGGGTCGATTTTTTGCGCTCGGTAATTCCTGCCTGGTCTCAGCGGCGTAACCGGACAGCCCGTTTGATTTGTGCCGGGAGTTTTGCCGGACTTGCTTCAATTATGTTGCACAGTTTTACTGATTTCAATCTTGCCATTCCTGCCAATGGACTTTATCTGTTTCTCCTTTTTGGGCTCTTTGCTGCGGCCAGTCACAGCAGTTCAAACCACGGACAGAATAAAGTGTTATTACCTTTATTGGGCCCTGTGTCGCGCAAAATATTTTTTACCTCTGGATCGGCTCTTCTGTTTTTGACTCTGCTGGTTTCGGGCGGCGAAGAGATTGCTGCGGCCAACTTTTCAGCGGTTGTCAAAATTAATCTTCAGACAGCCAGTTCCTCGGAACTGCTCGCGGTTAAAGCTGCTGCTGAAACTTCGAGGACGTTTGCTCCTCTTCAGCCGAAGTATTCTTTTTCTCACGGAATGGTGCTGGGGCGTCTGGGTGAACTGCAGGCTGGTCTGGAAGATTATCGCCGGGCTCTGTGGTTGCGCCCTGAACATGTTGAATACCAACTACAAATCGCACGAACCCTGTTTGCTCTGGACCGTTCAGAACGGGCCGAAAAAGTATTAAGAAATACCCTGAAAATCAAACCATTTAACTGGATTTCCTATCGCGAGTTAGCCAGTTTTCTGTTGGCTGCTGAGCGTAAGGCCGAAGGTTTGTCTGTTTTGAAAAGTGGTTTGGCCTTACGACCGGAGATGACGAAAGAGGTGATTCGACTTCTGATTGTGGCGGGTGTCAGCCATGATGAATTCTTTAGGGCTATTCCCGAGCGTAGTCGTAGTTGGGCGATTCTCGGTGATTTTTTCAGCCAACTTGATGAGCAAGACAGGGCAGACCGTGCATACCGTCGCGGTGTCGATGTGTTACGCAACGAAACTCCCGCCGATGCATTTATCCTGTGGCGTTACCTCGATTTCCTGGGCAAATCCAAACGGAACGCAGAGGCATTGCAACTCTTGCGTACCGCAACCGGAATTTTTCCCCGTAATCAATATTTTCTTGCTCGACAGGGAGTCCTTTACGAAAAGGAAGGCTTGCGAGATCGGGCCATTGAAGCTTACCGAACCTCAATTCTGATCGACCCACGTTCTGACTGGGTACGAAAAAGGTTGGAGAAGTTGGAAACGGGCGCTGGGCACTAGGCGCTGGGAAAGATAAACACTTCACGGCCATCACTCTTGTCGTTGACCTTGCCCGTTCTCGCTTCCAGGTTCATCCCAGTGCCAAACGCCTAACGCCTAACGCCCATTTTACAATTGCTTTTCAACGTATTGGGCCAGCAGTTCGTGGATTTTGGTTGGGGGGGCTTTTTCGAAGTACCGATCAATGACAGCGTGGGCAATTTCGTGGGCGAAAACGGTTCGGCGCAGTTTTTTGAGAGAAAAATAGACGGTTTCATCCCCAGGTGAATAGAAGGCAATGAAATCGACCTTGCGTCCGTAGCGTTGCTGATAGACTGCTTGAACCTGTTGGGGGGTATCAAGAATTGTAATGGTAAAGCGCAGCTTTTTGGGACGCATATCAAGAATTTCCTGTACACGACCAATCAGCTGATTAACCTGTTTTCTCGCCGTTGCCTCAGGTGTCCCGGTATTTTTTCTGCCGAAACCAAAGCCGAAACCACTGCTGCCGACCTTTTTGTTGAAGGTCTTCAGTTGGGCTTCGTCAGTATATTTGATCACTGCGAAGGCAGTATTGATCTCTGCGGCATCAGCCCTGGCAACTAAAGATCCGATGACCGTAAGGCACAACAGCAGAGAAAGAGAATATCTCATATCAGGCCGTTGTCAGTTGGTTTGTTCGGTCTTTTCCGCTAACTGGTAACTGTCGAGAATGTTGAGCAGTGCCTGTTTTTCTGCACTGTCGTCAAGCTGGTGACATATTTCCTTGAGTTGGCGCATGTCATCGCTCAGCTCTGTATTGAATTTATTGATCAAATCTCCGAGTTGCTGGCCTTCATCTCCTCGCCGCAGGTAGATCTGCTGATCAAGTTTACGTGCGCACATGGCCTTGAGTGTCTGTTCGAACCGATAGAGCGGGCCGGCAATTTTATGCGTCAGCACAATGGTGATGATAATGATAAGGGTGCCTCCAATTAACAGAAAAAAACCACCGCTGCGAGCGAGGGCACCAAAAAGAATCGAAGGAGTGCTGCCCACTTCAATGGCATTGTTGTTGTAACTGATGGTCAGGTAATCCGCAGAAGAAAAGGCAAAAACAACTGCCAGCAAAACACTGCCCACCAGGGTGATCAGCAGATATCGGAAGCCAAGCTTGCCCTGCATTTCTTTATTGATCAGATAATTGCGTTTGCGACGCTGGTATTTTCCCGCCATTATTCTCCTCCCTTCAGTGATGCCGGTCGTTGAATATCGGCTTTTTGGTGCAACAGGTCGATCCAGTTCTGAATCAGCTGTTGTTTCAGTTCACGGCGGCAAAGCTCTTCCTGCTCAATGACAGAAGGAATTTGCTCTGTGGCAAGAGGTTGGATATCGGTCAATTGCAGGCGGTACCATCCTGCGGCAGAGTGAAGTGGTGGCGAGATTTCTCCGCCTTTAAGACCAGGCAGGGCAGCTCGTGTGTCTTCCGGAAGTTCGAGATAGGGCAGGTTGTACTCTTTGACCTGGGCCTGCTCGATTTTTTGCGCGGTGGTTTGATCCGGATAATTATAACGTTTGAGTTGAAATCTCTTACCGAGAAGTGGCAGACAGGCGGCAATCTGGGCTTCATTAGGCTGGTTTTCTGGTGCGCTGTACTGACGATCAAGCAGGGTTTTGATCATCGACTGTTCATAGAAGTCACGCATGGAGCGGCGAAAGGCAACTTCGGCGTCAATCTTCTGCTGTTTGGCTTCTTGCAATAACAATTCTCGATTGATCAGACCATCGATCAACTCACTTCGACTGTCAAAATGGTAGGGCGTTGATTGCAGCTGTTCTTCCAGCTCATCAGGTTGATAGATCCGTTGATTGACAACCAACGACCCATCGACCGGTTCAGGCCTGGGAGTCAGAAGAGGCAGAAGCAGCAGCACAAGGCAAAGGGCCGCCAGAAATGCAATCGAGGTCAGCAGATATTTCATGACAGAACTCCGTTCTGTCGGGCTTCAGGCTTTGGGCTTCAGGCTTTGGGGAAGGACAAAGCTTGATCACGCAATCCTTATGCCCGTTTGGGTAGAGTAAATTTTGGTTTTCACAAGCGCCCAACACCCAGTGCCTAGTGCCTGTTTTTATTAAACCTGACAATCCGGCTGAAATCTTCTGCATTCAGGCTGGCACCACCGACCAGGGCGCCGTCGATGTCATCCTGGGCCATCAAACCATCGACATTGTCCGGCTTGACACTACCGCCGTAGAGGATTCGGCAGGCCGTTGAGGTGTCAGGATCGAACAGTCCCTGAACCAGACCACGAATGAAGGAGTGCGCCTCCTGGGCCTGTTCATTGCTCGCGGTTTTACCGGTGCCGATGGCCCAGACCGGTTCATAGGCAATAACCAGGTTGGTCATTTGCTCAGGGCTCAAGTCAGCGAGACCGCCTTTGACCTGCGCGGTTAAAACTTCGAGCATTTCACCACTTTCGCGCTGGTCGAGAGTTTCCCCGACGCAAAGAATAACCTGGAGTCCGGTTTCAAGAGCTTTTTTGACCTTGAGATTGATAAATTGATTGGTTTCACCCAGCAGTTGTCGCCGCTCGGAATGACCAATAATGACCGCCTGGCAGCCAATATCCTTAAGCATCAGCGGGGAAACTTCACCTGTAAAGGCACCGGTTTCCTGGGGGTAGCAGTTCTGGGCAGCCAGAGAAACGGGTGAATCTGCAATAATTTCGGCCACCCGCCCAAGAGCGGTAAAGACCGGGGCGATGATAATTTCGGTATCGGTAACATCTGCCAGCTCTTTTACCAACGCCTTGGCCAGAGCCTCTGCCTCAGCCAGAGTCTTGTTCAGTTTCCAGTTACCGGCAATCAATGGTTTGCGCATTTTTTTCTCCACAAAGAAGGGCGTTGGGTGATAGGCGTTGGGCGTTGGGTGAAATAAAAAATCTTAAATCGATTCTTTTCTCCCAGAGCCAAAAGCCTGACGCCCAGTGCCGTTTCAGTTGTTTGTCAATGCCACCACACCGGGCAGTTTTTTCCCTTCGAGAAATTCGAGGGAGGCACCGCCGCCTGTTGAAATATGGGACATTTTATCGTTAAGGCCAGCCTTGTTGACCGCAGCGACCGAATCACCGCCACCGATAATTGACAAGGCATCTGACGCTGCCAGGGCTTCGGCAATGGCGAAGGTTCCCCGGGCATAGGCATCAAATTCGAAAACACCCATGGGGCCGTTCCAGACCACGGTTTTTGCCGTGCTGACTTTTTCACTGTAGCGGTCGATCGTCTGTGGCCCAATATCGAGTCCTATCATATTTGCGGGGAAATTGTGGTTATCGCAGGTTTCTGCCGGACTGTCTGCTTTGAATTCAGTGGTTACCAGGTGATCAGTGGGGAGGAGAAACTCAACATTTTTGGCCCTGGCTTTCTCAAGCAGTTGTGCCGCCAGTTCGACCCGGTCTTCTTCAAGCAGAGAGGTGCCACAATTGATTCCCTGGGCTTTTAAAAAAGTGTAGGCCATGCCCCCACCGATCAGAATGCTGTCGACTTTTTCGAGCAGACTTTCGATCACCAGAATCTTGTCGCTGACCTTGGCACCACCGAGAATTGCAACGAAAGGACGTTGCGGTTTCGCCAGGGCTTCACCCAGATACTTGAGTTCCTTCTGCATCAGATACCCGGCCACCGCAGGTTGCAGAATTCGCGCAACCCCTTCGGTCGAAGCATGAGCCCGGTGTGCGGTACCAAAAGCATCGTTGACATAGATTTCACCAAGTGCCGCCAGTTCGGCAGCAAACTGTGGATCGTTGTCGGTTTCGCCGGGATGAAAACGAACATTTTCGAGCAGGAGCAGTTCTCCGTTGGCCAAAGCTGCGACCTGCTTTTTGACCTGGTCACCGACACAGTCAGCTGCCATGGTGACATCTTTGCCAAGCAGTTTGGCAAGATGGGTTGCGACCGGAGCCAGACTGTAGGCGGGATCAGTCTTGCCCTTGGGACGGCCCAGGTGAGACGCCAGAATCAGGCGAGCCCCTTTTTCGAGCAGGCGGTTGATTGTTGGCAGGGCAGCACGAATGCGGGTATCGTCGCTAACCTTTTTGTCGCTATCCAGTGGCACATTGAAATCGACCCGGCAGAAAACCGGCTTGCCTGCAACATCGATATCATCAATTGTCAGCTTGCTAAACACAGTTGAAGGACTCCTTTAACTTTATCTCTGTTCGAAACTGATATCAAAAATAAAAGTCATTGAAAAGCCGACCTGTTACAGTCGGCGTTTTCACGTTTATGACCAGATCAGGATTCACGACTGGCAATATAGGCCACCATGTCATGAACCCGGCAGGAATAGCCCCATTCGTTATCGTACCAGGCCAGGACCTTGACCATATGACTGTCGATAACCGTCGTAAACTGGGCATCGAAGGTTGAGGATGCCGGGCTGCCATTGAAATCACAGGAAACCAGGGGCAGCTCGTTGTAATCGAGAATCCCCTTGAGGCGACCTGTGGACGCCGCTTTCATTGCGGCATTGACCGCCTCAACACTGGCAGCTTTCTCGGTGTTGACAATCAGGTCGACCAACGAAACATTCGGAGTCGGAACCCGTACTGCCATGCCGAAAAGTTTGCCCTGCAACTGGGGCATAACCAGACCGACAGCTTTAGCGGCCCCGGTCGTTGTCGGAATCATTGAGATGGCCGCCGCACGCCCGCGACGCAGATCGGAGTGGGGGAGATCAAGGATTTTCTGATCGTTGGTGTAGGAATGAACCGTTGTCATGGTGCCACGAACGATCCCGAATTCTTCATCAAGGACCTTTGCGACCGGTGCCAGGCAGTTGGTGGTGCAGGAGGCGTTGGAAACGATGGCATGTTGTTTGGGATCGTAGAGATCTTCGTTGATTCCCATACAGAAGGTTCCGTCAATGTCTCCCTTGCCGGGCGCGCTGATCAAAACACGTTTTGCGCCGGCCTGGAGATGTTTTGCCGCCGCATCCCGGTTGGTAAAGCGTCCGGTTGATTCAACGACGATCTGAACTTCCAGTTCACCCCAGGGCAGATTGGCCGGATCAGGTTCACTGAAAACCCGGATTCGGCGACCATTGACGATCAGGTCACCCTTGTCGACTGAAACATCACCGGCAAAAATACCGTGAACAGAGTCATATTTAAATAGATGAGCCAGGGTTTCGGCGTCAGTCAGATCGTTGATGGCAATCACTTCAAGTTGCTCACCATCAGTGGCAATACGCAACAAATTGCGCCCGATTCGCCCAAACCCGTTGATTGCAATTTTTTGAGCCATATCCTCATCTGCTCCCTTCGATCAATAAATAGTGGTAAACCCTCTGAAAATACACTCTTTAACCGGGAATTCGGTCAGTCGACAAGGTCTAAGATTATACAAAAAAGAGCAATTTGCAAACCGCTTTCAATGAAAAGATCTGCACCCTTTGGATTGTCCTTGTTTTTGCCCTCATTTTGCCCCTTTTTTCTTGCTCTGACCGGTGATTTCAGGTATAAGGGCAGCGCCTGCGGGGGGCTGAAAGGGACTGTTGATTTCGTGCGGGTTTGTCTGTTAGCCAGTGGAAGTCGCGGCAATGCGACGCTGATCGAAGCAGACGGCTGCCGTCTGCTGATTGATGCTGGTCTTTCGGCGCGTGAAATCGACCGACGCCTGCGCGAAATCGATCTGAGTGCAGACGACCTTGATGCCTTGTTGATCACCCATGAGCACCATGATCATGTTAACGGTATCGGACCCCTGGCACGCCGTCACCAAATTCCTGTCTATATTGCTCCGCAAACAGCTGCTGCAATCCCGCGACTCGGGAAAATTGCGGATCTGTACCATATTACCGCCGGAGAATCTTTTGTTCTGGGTGGGCTTGAAATAGCAAGTTTTTCGACCACCCATGATGCTGTTGATCCGGTTGGTTTCGTCATCGATTCATCTGAAGGTCGTATCGGTTACGCAACAGATCTGGGATATGCAACGCGCCTGGTTACGGACCGTCTGGAGGGCTCGCGGGTTTTGGTGGTTGAGGCCAATCATGACGAGCAGATGCTCCTTGACGGGCCCTATCCCTGGTCGTTGAAACAACGTATTCAGAGCCGCCACGGTCATCTGTCGAATCGGGCGACTGCGAGTTTGTTGCAGCAGTTGCTCTGGGACGGGCTGGAAGCGGTTTTTCTGGCACATATGAGTGATGAGAATAATGATCCGCAACTGGTCCGCCAGGAGATTGAGCAGGTCTTGACCGGTTCGCAGATTTGTCAGCCGCAAATATATCTCGGTCAGCAGGCGAAGGTGAGTCATTGCTTTTTCGCCACTCGGCCTGAACCTGTCAGCAAGGAGTTATCCGGACAATGATCGCACGTTACACGCGTCCCGAAATGGCCCGTATCTGGGAACCTGAAAACAAATTCAAAATCTGGCTCGAAATCGAGACCCTGGCCTGTGAGCGTCAGGCTGAACTGGGAGTTATCCCCACTGAAGCCGTCAAGGTGATCCGTGAAAAGGGGGCATTCGATGTCGCCCGGATTGACGAGATCGAGGCTGAGGTCAAGCATGATGTGATCGCTTTTCTGACCAGTGTTGCCGAGTATGTTGGTCCTGAAGCGCGTTTCATTCATCAGGGGATGACATCATCAGACGTCCTGGATACCTGTTACAGCGTTCAGCTGCTCCAGTCGGCTGATGAGCTTGTTGCAGACCTCGAAACTGTTCTTGGGTCGATTAAAGAGCGGGCGCTTGAGCACAAGAATACGGTTTGCATGGGGCGTTCTCACGGGATCCACGCCGAGCCGGTAACCTTCGGTTTGAAACTGGCAACCTGGTACGCCGAAATGGAGCGCAATCTGACCCGTCTGCAGGCAGCGCGTGAATCGATTGCCACCGGAGCCATTTCAGGTGCGGTTGGCACTTTCGCCAATATCGATCCGAGTGTCGAAGAATACGTTTGTGCAAAAATGGGTCTTAAGCCCGAGCCGGTGTCGACCCAGGTCATCCCGCGTGATCGTCATGCCGAATTCTTTTGTGCCCTGGCGATGATCGCTTCGTCGATGGAGCGGATTGCGGTTGAGATTCGCCATTTGCAACGGACTGAAGTTCTTGAGGTCGAAGAATTTTTCTCCAAGGGACAAAAAGGGTCCAGCGCCATGCCGCACAAGCGTAACCCGATTTTGTCAGAAAACCTGACTGGTCTGGCCCGACTGGTCCGTGGTTATGCCATGCCCGCGCTTGAAAATGTTGCCCTCTGGCATGAACGGGATATTTCACACTCGTCGGTCGAACGGGCCATTGGCCCCGATGCGACAGTTACTCTTGATTTCGCGCTGCGGCGTTTGAATGGACTGATCAAGAACCTGGTTGTCTACCCGGAGAATATGCTTAAAAATCTCAATCAGATGAAGGGGCTGGTCTTCTCACAGAAAATTTTGCTCGACCTGACCCAGGCCGGGGTGTCGCGCGAAAATTCCTATCGTCTGGTTCAGCGGAATGCGATGAAGGTCTGGGAAGAAGGAAAAGATTTTCTTACCGAATTACTCGCCGACGATGAGGTTTGTGGTGCCCTGGGTGAAGAGAAGATCCGCGAAGCGTTCAATCTCGATTATCATCTCAAGCACGTTGAGACGATTTTCAAGCGGGTATTCGGGGAATAGAGTCTCGTGAGGAGTGAGGCGTGAAGGGTGAGGTGTGAAGCAGGTTTATGTTTTTCACCTGACTCCTAACGCCTCACTCCTCACATAGAAATGAGGAATCGGAATGCCTTGTAGAATCGTTGTAGGTCTGAAAGATGCGGTGCGGGATGCACGGGGTGAACGAGTTAAGAGTGAGATCCGTCAGCATCTCGGGATTGAACTGCACCGGGTGCGGACTCTGGATGTCTATACCGTTGATGCTGCGTTGACTGCCGAAGAGATTGAAGCGGCGGCCAGAGGACCCCTCAGTGACCCGATTATTCAGCAGGTGGCGATTGATCGTCCTTTGGCCGCAGATTTTGATGTGTTGATTGAAGTTGGTTTTCGTCCCGGAGTGACTGATAACGTCGGGCGTACTGCCCGTGAAGCAATCCAATATTTGACGGGACGCCCCTTTGCAGCGGGAGAGGCTGTTTATACCTCGGTTCAGTACCTGCTTAACGGCCAGATCGACAAGGCCCAGGCTGAGAAGATTGCCAGTGGCTTTCTGGCCAATGGTCTGATCCAGCGATGGACAATTCTGGATAAGAGTGAGCTTGATCCACAAAAAGGGGTTCCGGCTACAGTGCCCAAGGTGGACAGCAGCAGCGCCCCACAGGTGCAGAAAATCAATCTGAATGTCAGTGACGAAGAGTTGTTGCAGATCAGCCGTGACGGCATGCTGGCTCTCAACCAGACTGAAATGAAAGAACTTCAGGCCTATATCAACAATCCTGCTGTTCAGGCCAGTCGGCATGAACAGGGGCTGGGTGCCGAATTGACCGATGTTGAACTTGAGGCATTGGCCCAGACCTGGAGCGAGCACTGCAAACACAAGATTTTTTCGGCTCAGATTGATTATGAAGATGAAAAGGGCCAGAAGGAAACCATCGATTCGCTGTTCAAGACCTATATCGTTGGTGCCACGCGTGATATTCGTAAAAAAATGGGCGAGAACGATTTTTGCCTGTCTGTATTTAAAGACAACGCCGGGGTCATTCGTTTCAATGATGACTGGAGTATGGTTTTCAAGGTTGAAACCCATAACTCGCCGTCGGCCCTTGATCCCTATGGTGGTGCCTTGACCGGTATCGTCGGGGTAAATCGCGACGGTTATGGTACCGGCATGGGCGCGCGGCTGATTTTTAATACCGACGTTTTCTGTTTTGCTTCACCCTTTTATGACAAACCTTTGCCCCCACGTCTGCTTCATCCTCGGCGCATCTTTGATGGTGTGATTGAAGGGGTGGAACATGGTGGAAACAAAAGCGGTATTCCCACCGTGAATGGTTCGATTCAGTTTGATGATCGTTTTGCGGGCAAGCCCCTGGTTTACTGCGGCACCGCGTCGATCATGCCTTCTACGCTGAATGGCAGGCCCTGTCATGAGAAGCAGGTTCAGGTTGGCGACCATATCATCATGACCGGGGGACGCATCGGCAAGGATGGCATCCATGGTGCGACCTTTTCCTCTGAAGAATTGCACGAAGGATCGCCTGTTACCGCCGTTCAGATTGGTGACCCGATTACCCAGCGGCGGATGTTCGATTTTCTGATTGTTGCTCGTGATCGTGGCCTCTACAACTCGATTACCGACAACGGTGCGGGGGGGCTTTCGTCATCAGTCGGCGAGATGGCTGAAGATACCGGCGGTTTTGAATTGCACCTGGATCGTGCGCCACTTAAATATCCCGGCCTGCAACCCTGGGAAATTCTGATTTCAGAAGCTCAGGAGCGGATGACACTTGCCGTTCCCGAAAGTAAAATTGCCGAGTTTATGCAATTGGCCCGCGAGATGGATGTTGAGGCGACTGATCTGGGGCAGTTCACCGATTCAGGTTACTACCAGTGTCTCTATCAGGGTGAAACTGTCTGTTATCTGGATATGGAATTTCTGCATGAGGGTGTGCCACAGATGCAGATTCCGGCCCGCTGGGAAGACAAACAACATCAGGAGCCGGATCTGGGTGAGCGAGATCTGCAGGCTGATCTGCTCGGCTTGCTGGGTCGCCTGAATATCTGCTCGAAAGAATCGGTTATCCGTCGTTATGATCATGAGGTCCAGGCCGGAACCGTGGTCAAGCCGTTGACCGGGATCGCCAACGACGGACCGAGTGATGCCGCCGTTTACCGTCCACTGTTTGACAGTTTTGAAGGAATTGTCACCTCTCATGGAATTTGCCCGAGCTTCAGTGATATCGACACCTACCATATGATGGCCTGTGCGATTGACGAAGCCTTGCGTAACTTTGTCGCAGTTGGTGGCAATGTCGATCACGTGGCCGGGCTGGATAATTTCTGCTGGTGTGACCCGGTCGAAAGTGAGAGAACCCCGGACGGGGCTTACAAAGCGGCCCAGCTGGTGCGTGCCAATAAAGCACTCTATGACTACTGTGTTGCTTTTGGAGTACCGCTGATCAGTGGTAAGGATTCGATGAAGAATGACTACCAGATCGGCGATACCAAAATTTCAATTCCGCCGACGGTTCTGTTTTCAGTCATCGGCAAGATCGAGGATGTCCGGCTGGCCGTGACCATGGACGTCAAGGCCCCTGGTGATCTGGTCTACCTGCTTGGGGTCACGGCTGATGAATTGGGCGGTTCCGAGTACTACCGGATGTGTGGTGAGCTGGGAGCCAATGTGCCGAAGGTTGATTCGGCCCGAGCTCTCAAGTTGTACCGGACCCTTAATCAGGCCCAGCAGCAAAGATTGCTGCGTAGTTGCCATGACCTGTCTGATGGAGGTTTGGCCGTAGCACTGGCCGAAAAGGCCTTTGCCGGTGGGTTCGGAATTGCTGCTGATCTCGCCAGGGTGGTCGGGGCCAGTGATCTCGATGATGCGGCATTGCTCTTCTCTGAGTCTCAAAGTCGTCTGGCCGTGACTGTAAAAGAAGAAAACCGCCAGGCTTTTGAAGCCCTGTTTGCCGATTGTGATCTGGCTTTGATCGGTGAGGTGACGACTGAGGAGGCTCTTGTGTTGCACCGTGGCAGCAAGCTGTTGCTCAGGACGACGAATGGACAAAATAAAGAGGCGTGGCAGGCGCCGTTGCGGGAGCTTTAATCATGGCAAAAGAAGTTAGATCGCTGGTGATTGCCGGTAACGGAACCAACTGTGAACGTGAGGTTGTTGCGGCTTGCCGCCTGGCCGGATCAGAGGTTGCCGATGCGGTACATATAGCTGAATTTCTCGCAGGGCGGGTCAAACTGGCCGATTATCACTTTCTCAATCTGGCCGGGGGCTTTCTCGATGGTGATGACCTTGGCAGTGCCAAGGCGGGAGCCAATCGTCTGCTTCATGCGCCAGTCGCTGGAGGCGGTGCTTCTCTGGCAGAACAGATTGGCCAGTTTATCGATGATGGCAAACTGATTATGGGGGTGTGCAATGGCTTTCAGTTGATGGTCAAGATGGGGTTGCTTCCTGCGACTGATCTCAACTATCAGCGCCAGAGTTGTTCTTTGACCCATAATGATTGTGGGCGTTTTGTTGATCGTTGGGTTTCTCTGCAAACAGACAGTGATTCCCCCTGTATCTATACGCGGGGACTTGAAGGGATTTACCTGCCGGTGCGTCATGGGGAAGGAAAATTTGTCGTCGACAGCGATACCACCCTGGCTCAGCTCGAAGCGGCCCATCTGATTCCGTTACGCTATGCCGACGATAATTTTTCGCCGACGATGGATTATCCGGCCAATCCCAATGGCAGTGTAGCGGCGATTGCCGGGGTTTGCGACCCAACGGGAAGATTGTTCGGTCTGATGCCACATCCTGAAGCCTATGTTCACTATACCCATCATCCCCGCTGGACCCGCGAAAAACTGCCGGAAGAAGGCATGGGTTTGTGGCTTTATCAGAACGCGATAGGTTATATCCGCGAGAATGTGGTTTAGGCGTTAGGCGTTAGGCGTTAGGCGGTTTTGGTTTTCCCAGCGCCCAGCGCCAAATGCCCGCTTCTCTATATAAGGAATATCATGTTCGATAAATTTAATGATGAATGTGGCGTGTTTGGGGTGTTTGGTCATCCGGAAGCGGCGAACCTGACCTATCTTGGGCTGTATGCGTTGCAGCATCGTGGCCAGGAAGGTTGCGGAATCGTGGCTTCTGATGGTTATCGATTGCGGGCTCACAAAGGTTTGGGGCTGGTTTCTGACGTTTTTAAGAAAGATGCCGTTTTTGACCATTTGCCCGGGCGCGCTTCTATTGGTCATGTACGTTACTCAACCGCTGGTGGCAACGATGTCAAAAACTGCCAGCCGATCATGGTTGACTATTCTCGCGGCAGTATTGCCATTTCGCATAATGGTAATCTGGTCAATGCTCATGAGGTGCGCAGTCGCCTGGAGCAAAGCGGGTCGATCTTTTCGACTACGGCAGACACTGAAACAATTATTCACCTGCTGGCCAGGGCTCAGTCAAACTCACTGATAGACCGGATCTGTGAAGCCTTGCATACGGTTAAAGGGGCTTACAGCCTGCTTTTTCTGACCGAAACCCGCATGGTTGCGGTACGTGATCCCAACGGTTTTCGTCCTTTGTGTCTGGGGCGTCTTGACGGTGGTTATGTTGTCGCTTCAGAATCCTGTGCCTTTGATCTGATTGAAGCAGAATTTATCCGTGAGATCGAACCGGGAGAGATGGTTGTCATTGATAAGACCGGCATGAAGTCTCTTTTCCCCTTCAAAGAGTCAAATCCGACGCCATGTATCTTTGAGTATGTCTATTTTGCCCGGCCTGACAGTCGAATTTTTGATCGGATGGTTTACCCGGTCCGTAAGGAATTCGGGCGCCAACTGGCTCGCGAACATCAGGTTGAGGCCGATCTGGTTATCGCTGTTCCCGATTCGGGGGTTCCGCCCGCGATGGGTTATGCCGAAGAATCGGGCATTCCGTTCGAGTTGGGTCTGATTCGTAACCACTATGTCGGTCGAACCTTTATTGAGCCTCAACAATCGATTCGGCACTTCGGGGTCAAGCTCAAGCTGAATCCGGTGCGCGAAATTCTGGAAGGAAAAAGAGTCATTGTTGTTGATGACTCGATTGTTCGCGGGACAACGTCTCGCAAAATCGTCAAAATGATCCGGGATGCCGGAGCGCGTGAAGTTCATTTGCGTATTTCGAGCCCCCCGACACGATATCCCTGTTTTTATGGAATCGATACCCCTTCGCGCAAGGAATTGATTGCCGCTTCGCACAGTGTTGAAGAGATCGCGCGTTATGTGACGGCTGACAGTATTGGCTACCTGTCTGAAGAGGGGCTGCACAATGCTGTAGCCGAACAGGGGGCAGGCTGTGCCACCTTTTGTGATGCCTGCTTCAACGGTGAGTATCCCGTCAAGTTTCCGCGTTTGAAAACCGATAAACAATTGGGGTTGTTTTGAAAATGGGCGTTAGGCGTTGGGTGCTATGCTTACTGATGGTTTTGACTTACCCGGTGCCCAGCGCCTAGCGCCCAATGCCCAAGTTTTTTAAGGAGAGATCAATGAGTGTTAAGGACGAGTTGAAGAAGATTATTCTTGAGATGTCTTACGAAGAGCGTGAGGTGACTTTGGCTTCGGGACGCAAGAGTCATTTCTATTTTGATGGCAAGCAGACAACCTTGCATGCCCAGGGTGGATTGCTGGTCGGCAAGGCTTTTTGGGAAGAAGTAAAAAAGTTTGCGGGTCCGATAGATGGTGTTGGTGGGTTGACCCTGGGGGCTGATCCGATTGCAACGGCCACCTCGATTGCTGCAGGCCTGGATGATCAGTCGGTTCACGCTTTTATTATCCGTAAAGAGCCAAAAGGTCATGGAACGGGTCAGTGGCTGGAAGGACGCAAAAATCTTCCCCCCGGTTCACGGGTTGTGATTGTTGAAGATGTGACAACAACTGGCGGATCTTCTATTAAAGCTGTTGATCGGGCCAGGGAAGAGGGTCTTGAAGTGCTGGGAATTGTCACTCTGGTCGACCGTGAAGAAGGAGCCCGCGAGAATATCGAAGCACAAGGTCAGGTCTTGCACTCAGTCTTTACCAGGAGTGAGATAGTTGGATAGGTGCTGGGCGTTAGGCACTGGGCACTGGGCGAGAACAGGCAAAGGCCCGTCAGATTGACGGGCCTTTTTATCTGGTGGTACTTGAGTTGTTAATTGGTAAGTAGCTGAAATATAGTCGATATTGTTTTTGTTTATGCCTTTGACCTTCCCCAACGCCTAACGCCCAGTGCCCAACGCCCAACCTCCTATCCCTCCTCCGGGATTCTGAAGACTTCCAGTACGCCGGGTTGGGTGCGGAGTTGTTTGTCTGAAATAGCATGGGTATCGCCAACGACGCCGATAATTACATGATTACTCCCGGTTGACTGATGAAAATCACAGTCCAGTTCAACCAGATATTCCTTGAGCCGTTCCAGCTCTTTTTCGGTTGCTTTTTTCTTCATTACCACCAGCATGACTAATCCTTTCGACTTTTGGCACGTTCGAGGCTGCGGCTTTCATCAATGACCCGTTCAAACAGGCGCACAATAGCACTGTTATCAAGCGGGCCCTCATTCTCCTGCCGCATACGTTCGAAGATCATTTTTTCACGCCGGGGATCATAGATGGGTAATCCCAGCTCTTTTTTGATATGTCCGATCTCAAGTGCCAGGGCGGCTCGTTCGTTGAATAATCGCAGAAGTTCACTGTCGAGGCGATTGATGGCAATGCGGATTTCGTCAATGGTCATCGTTTCTTTTTTCCTGTCCGGTCAAAAGGAGAGGGTGGCCCCGGGAATGACCGTATCGTATTTGCAGTTCTGATCATCTCGTTGCGGGTAGTCGAGCGTAAAGTGCAGGCCCCGACTTTCTTTGCGCTGCAAGGCACTTTTGACAATCAGCTCGGCAACCGTTGCAATATTTCGCAACTCGATCAGGTCTGAGGTGATATGAAAGTTCCAGTAGTATTCGACAATTTCCTGCTGAATCAGCTGAATGCGGCTGAGTGCACGACTGAGTCGTTTGTCCGAGCGGACAATACCGACGTAATTCCACATGCAACGCCTGATCTCGTCCCAGTTGTGGGCAACAATAACTTCTTCATCGCTGTTGGTGGCATCGCCGCTGTCCCAGGGCACAATGTCAGGAAAATCGGGACGAGCTGCAACCAGCCGTTGTAACGAAATTTCAGCAGCACGACTGGCAAAGACAATCCCCTCAAGCAGGCTGTTGCTGGCCAGACGGTTGGCGCCATGCAGCCCGGTACTGGCACTTTCGCCGATGACAAACAGATCACGCACTCCGCTTTCACCGTAGCTGTCTACCTGGACCCCACCACAAAGATAATGAGCCGCCGGGACAACCGGAATCGGCTCACGGGTCATATCGATTCCGTAAGAAAGGCAGGTTTCATAGATGGTGGGGAATCGATCCTGGATATAGTCGGCGCTTTTGTGGGTGATATCGAGAAAGACGCAGTCATCACCATAGATTTTCATCTGATGATCGATGGCCCTGGCAACGATATCCCGTGGGGCCAGATCTTTGAGGGAATGTTGATCATTCATGAAGGCCGTACCGTCACGGCGGCGCAGGATAGCGCCTTCACCACGAACCGCTTCTGAAATCAGAAAAGGTTTTGCCTTGGGATGGTAGAGGGTCGTGGGGTGAAACTGCATGAATTCCATGTTGGCGACTGCGGCACCGGCTCGCCAGGCAATGGCGACACCGTCTCCGGTTGCAACATCCGGATTGCAGGTATAGAGATAAACCTTGCCGGCACCGCCGGTTGCCAGAACCGTAAAGCGGGCGCCGATGGTTATGACCTCCTGCTGTTCGATGTCGAGAACATAGGCCCCGAGACAGCGGTTTTCATCTACTGAAGTTTGTCGAATTTTGGCTTCGGTGATCAGATCGACGGCAATGTGGTTTTCCAGAATCCGGATGGCCGGGTGTCGGGTCGCAGCAGCAACCAGAGCCCGTTCAATTTCACGACCGGTTGCATCCTTGGCGTGAAAGATTCGTCGCTGGCTGTGACCTCCCTCGCGGGTCATGTCATATTCGTTCTGGTCGTTACGGCTGAACTCAACCCCCCAGGAGATGAGGTCGGCAATGGCCTGCGGGCCTTTGCGAACAGTCAGATCAACGATATCGGGATGGGAGAGATCGGCACCGGCAACCATGGTGTCTTCTACGTGCGAGGCAAAATCACCTTGCTCACTGGCAACGGCGGCAATGCCTCCCTGAGCCAGGCTGGTTGCGGTGTAATCAATCTGGCGTTTGGTCACCAACAGCACCGATCCTTTGTCGGCGACCTTCAAGGCGTAACTGAGACCGGCGATACCACTGCCAATCACAAGAAAATCAGCGGTCAGTTTCATGACGGTTCTTCTCACGGTTCAAAGGAACTTCGGCTTCCATGGTCCGAAGAGTCGCCATTATCAAAGTGCTTTGGCAGGAAGTCAAGAACAAGCCATTGCCGTTTCCTGGGTGACCTGATTCACAGATTTTTGAATTAACCATCATTTATCAAGAGGATAGGTTTTGCTGGCAGTTGTTTTTAGCGACTGATTCCGGTTGAATTAAAGAAATTAATCATTTATAAGTATCTTTATGCGTTTTTTCTCCGTTTTTATATTACTGCTGCTGACTGTTACTGTTGCCGAGGCGACGATTTATCGTTATGTCGATGAATATGGTCGTTTGCACTTTACCGACGTGCCGACTGATACCTCATTTCGTTTTTATCGGGCGGAGGGCGCAGGGCAGAAAATCAGCAGTCTGATTGATCATTATGCCGACCGTTTTCAGCTTGATGCAGCATTGGTCAAAGCGGTGATAAAGGTCGAGAGTGATTTCAACCCGCAGGTTGTCTCAACCAAGGGGGCACAGGGCTTGATGCAGTTGATGCCGGCAACGGCGCGTGAAATTGGCGTGTCCGACCCCTTTGACCCGGGGCAAAGTATTTATGGCGGCACCTACTATTTGCGCCAGATGCTGGACACCTTTGACAGTAATCTCGATTATGCCCTGGCGGCCTACAATGCCGGGCCCAATGCCGTGCAGCGTTATGGCGGGATTCCTCCCTATGATGAAACCCGCAATTATGTCCTGCGGGTCAAAAAATACCTCGATTATTATCAGCACTTCACCGGGCAGGTCGATTAGCCCTGAATCAACAGGTCTATCAGAACCTAATCCACTGAAATTTAAAGTGAAATATTATTTTTTGCCGTGACGAGGATTTTTTATTGACACCCCATCAGGCGTTTTGCTATACATACATCAGCTCGTCACGGACGGGTCATTTGAGCGGGAATAACTCAGTGGTAGAGTGCAACCTTGCCAAGGTTGACGTCGCGAGTTCGAATCTCGTTTCCCGCTCCATAAAACTAACGGCTGTCTCTTAATGGAGACAGCCGTTTTTTATGTCTGCCCTCAGAGAATCATCCTTCTGTCTCTCCAGTATGTTAATCTTGTTAAAACCGGAACGCACACAATTCAGAAAAAGTCCGGGAGTTGTTTTGAATAAGAGTCTCTCTCTTTCTGTTGCACTGCTGCTCATGGCAAGCGGCTGGATCGGGGCCTTTTTGCTGGCCGCCAATCCGGTGGTGAATCAGAGATACTGGGTCCTGCCTGCTCTGGTTATCGGGGCAGGTATCGGGTTGTGCCTGCGTTCGGTCAGCGGACGAAAAACGGCTCTGTTACTGGCGGTTACGGCGGCAGTCGGTCTGTCATCATTCAATACTCTGTTTCCCGAAAGTCGGATCAATACCGGGGCAATCCGCCGTCTTTTTTCCGGGGATTACTCTTCGAGCCAGCCACATCTGCTTCAGGTTCCTGACCGGTTACAGGTTCCTCCGTTTGATCAGCCCTTGGCGCTGGTTTCTCCTCTGTCGCTTGACCTGTCCCTGTTTGCCCGTTTTGCAACCGGCGTCACCGATTTCTGTTTCTCTCCGCAGGGAGATCTTTATGCCAGCCTGCCTGCACTGGGGGCCGTCTATCGTCAACAGCCGGGTGCGGGGGTTGCTCCCACAAAAATTTCGTTGTTTCTGCAAAAACTGGACACTCCAAGTGGGCTGCTTTGTATGGACAATCGTCTTCTGGTTGCAGAGCGTTCGCAGGTCAGGGCGTTCTCCTACGTGGACAAGAGCGATTCGGTATTGATGCGGATGCCATCGATCGAAGCAGGGCATCTGGACCATCAGTTACTCAACAGCCCGCAGGGTCTGCTGGTTTCGGTTGGATCGCGTTGTGACGCTTGTCAGGAAGCTGATTCATTGCGTGCAACAGTCCAGTTGCTCGATTCTCAGGGCAGATTGCAACCCTTCGCCACCGGGTTACGTCATTTAGGCGGGCTGGCGTTTGATTCTGCCACCAACATTCTGTGGGCCAGTGAAAGGAGCCGACTTTATCCGGCTCCCGGGGCCGCAGACGAGTTGAATCGGCTGCGTATGAACAAAGACTATGGCTGGCCAGACTGTGAAGGGAAAAACGTTCAGCAAAAACAGCGGTGTGAGGACTTTGCCGCGCCTGCATTATTGTTGCGTAATCGCGCCAATCCCATGGGATTGATGACGACCGGGACAATCGATTTTCCGCAGGTTTATCGTCACAGTCTGTTATTGGTTTTGCAGGGTGAGGCAGAGAACCGGATTGTCCCGGCGGTGGTTCGTGTTCCGCTGGCCGAAGGGCAAGCTGGAGCACCGGTTCCTTTTCTGGGGGGATGGGATGGGCGATCCATGCGTCCTGCGGCGATTCATCCTGGTCCTGATGGTGCCGTTTATATTGCTGACGATATGAATGGTGCCATTTATCGTGCCGCCTGGAAGAGAGGTGAATAGTATCGTGCGAATCAGTTATGCCGTTGTTATTGTTTTTCTTCTGTTGACCACCTCGTCTCTGGCGGCAGATCAGATCCAGATTTTTTCACTTCAACATCGTACGGCAACCGACATTCTGCACCAGGTCGCGCCACTTTTGGGTGAAGGAGAACGAATCAGTGCTGCGGAAAACCATCTGGTTCTGATTGCCGCACCTGAAACCATCAAGGCTGTAGAGCAGATGATTCTTTTTCTGGACCATCCTCTGCGTCAGTTCCTGGTTCAAATCCGCTGGGTGGATGCTCCGGCGGGCAGCTCTTCACGATTGGGTTATGACAGTCGTAATCACCTTTCAACCCTGCCTGATCAGGGAACGACTTTTGGTACCAGTCAGAGGCAATCAGGCCAGCAGTTACGGGTTATTGAGGGCGAAGCGGTATTTATTGTTACGGGAAAAGATATTCCTTACAGTTCGAGCTGGGCGGCCTGGTCGGGAAGTGATGGACAGGGGTTTGCCAAAACCACGGCTTTTCAGAAAGTTCGTTCCGGTTTTTCTGCTTTGATCAATGCCACAGCAGATCAGCAGTTGCTGGTCGATGTGACTCCGCAACTGATGACGGCAGGCAAGGGAGATGATTTGAATCCGGCGACCCTGACTCTGGATCGACTGGCAACAAAAATAACAACCAGGTCGGGAGAGTGGCTTGATCTGGCGGGTTTTCTTCCTGACAGTTCCGTCGGGTCACAGATTTTGGCAGGGAGCAAAGATTCTCTGACGATTGGCCGAAGATTGCAGCTGCGTATTGAAGAACAGTGAAGCAAAGAATGAATATTTTCCGCTTGACAGCCGATACCCGATTTGGTACTTCAATGCGCACGCCAAACGCGGCATATGGCCCCGTCGCCAAGTGGTAAGGCAGAGGTCTGCAAAACCTCCATCACCAGTTCGAATCTGGTCGGGGCCTCCAATATCAAATAAAAGCCAGCCTTGAACAGGTTGGCTTTTTTTGTTGGTGCGCCCGGCAGGGCGCGTGGTGCGTAAGCACCATCCATTTAGCCGTGGTGGCTGAATGGTGACTTGGAGGTGCAAGTCCTCTGCGGACCCTGATGACGGGAACCGCTAGCCGGACGGCAAGGG